>CAINHV010000337.1 GCA_903848965.1 uncultured Opitutia bacterium
AGAGATCGCCCGGCAGCGATTCCGCGGCGGCGAGCGCCGACGCCAGCGATCCGACGGCGAGGGCCGCGGAGGCGTCGTCCGGCGTCGCGGGCAGCGGCTGGCTCGTCACCACGATGCTGCGCCGGCCGTCGCGCGTGGCGTCCGGCCAGGTGTCAAAGCACACGCGACCCATGATGCAGATCTGCCCGGCCGTCTGGGCGTGAAAGAATGCCATGTCCTCGGGGATCCGCCAGGGCATCCGGCCGTCGCGGCCGATCACGCGATTTTCCGCGCAGGCTACAATCACGTGGAGGAGCTTCGGCATGAATCCAGACGATGGATGCCACCGCGGGTCTGCGCGAGTCGGGAAGCGGAGGGCGTTTCCGCGTCCGACGTTGCGTCGGGACCGGAGCTGGATTGCCTCAGGGCATGATCATTGGCGTTCCCAAGGAGATCAAAATCGGCGAGACCCGCGTTTCGATGACGCCCAGCCTCTGCCGCCGCTGCGTCGCCCTCGGTGCCAGGGTCATCATGGAAAAATCCGCCGGTATCACCGCGGGTTTCGTCGATGCGGAGTACCGCGCGGCGGGCGCGAAGGTCGTGGCCGAGTCGGCGCAGGTGTGGCGCGGCGCGGACTTGATTCTGAAGGTGAAGGAGCCGCTGCCGGCCGAGTATCGGCTGATCCGTGACGGTCAGGCCCTGTTCACCTATCTGCATCTCGCGGCGGGGCCGGACCTGGCCCGCGTGCTGTTGAAGAAGCGTGTGCTTGGGATCGCCTACGAAACCGTCGAGGGCACGGACGGGGCCTTCCCGTTGCTCAAGCCGATGTCCCAGATCGCCGGACGGCTCTCGATTCAGATCGGGTCCTATTTTCTCCAGTCCCAGCACGGCGGCTCGGGGGTGTTGCTCGGCGGGATTCCCGGCACGATGCCGGGCCACGTGGTCGTGGTGGGCGCCGGCAACTCGGGCGCGCATGCCGTCCAGATGGCCGCGGGGATGGGAGCGCGCGTGACGGTGCTCGATCTCGACACCCGCAAACTCGAGGCGCTCGACACGGAGTACCGCGGGCGCGTCGTCACCCTGATGTCGAACCCGGCTAATCTGGAACGCGAGGTGGCGGATGCGGATCTCCTGGTGGGAGCCGTGCTCATTCCGGCGGCGAAGGCGCCGACGGTGGTGACCCGGCAGATGGTGGCGCGGATGCGGCGCGGTAGCGTCATCGTCGACATTGCGATCGATCAAGGCGGCTGCATCGAGAGCATCCGCCCGACCTCGCATGAGAACCCGGTGTATGAAGAGCACGGCGTGATTCACTACGCCGTGCCGAACATGCCGGCACTCGTCGGGCGCACCTCGACGATCGGTCTCACGCAGGCCACCGAGCCGTATGTCGCGATGCTTGTGCGTCACGGCATCGAAGGCGCCATCTCGTCCACGCCCGGCCTCGCCCGGGGCGTGAACACCGAGAACGGCAAGATCGCCTACGGGGCGGTGGCCAAGGCGCTCGGTTACACGAGCTGAGGCGGAGCTGGGAGTGGCACGGGTCTCCCGACCCGTGCAAACTGCAGGATCAGCGGATCCATTCCCATGGGTCTGGAGACCCATGCCACGCCCAATCTGTCGGGGCGAAAGTCCGTGACCTATTTGGCCGGCTTCTTCCCGGCCCAGACGTAGCCCGAGAAGGCGACGGTCATCTCCGCATCGAGCGACTTGAAATAGAAGGCGCGGCCGCGAACCCGCGTGAACACCTGTTGCGGCAGGCCCGGCTGTCCGGGCGTCGGCTGGCTGTAGGTGAGCCGCGTGGTCATCTCGGCGATCTTCACGACGAGCGACGGACTGAACTCACCCGTGCTCCCGAGTTCGATCGATTCGATTGTCTGGCTGGGCTTGTGCAGCACAAGGGTCGCCCGGAGGAAAGGGGCGACCGTGTCGCCGGCGTCGCCGGGCTTGAGCCGGCAGCGAAAGGTCGTGCGCTCGGCCGTGTCGGCGGCGGTCTCGAGCGTGGCGAGGTCGAATTGATCGATCAGCTTGGGCGCCGTGCCGCCGCGCGAGCGGCGTGTCCGCATCTCGCCGTACTCCTGGATTTCGTCGGGAGTCGGGGCGCGGCCCTCCTTCTCCACGAGCGACCACCGACCAAACTCCGGCTTCGCCGCCTCGCACCGTTCCACCATCGATCGGCCCTGACCGGTTGAGGTCATGGTGTACGACCAGCCCGGCGGCGGATCCGCCCGGAAGTGCTTCAACGCCTCCGCCAGCGCGTCGGGGACGGCGCCGAGGACGGGGCTCGCGAGCAACACCAGGAAGAGCAGGAAACGCATCCGGCGGAGCAAAGGTATCCGCCCCGGCGATGCAACTGCTGTCGGAGTACGCGGTGGCCGCGTCGCTCGCAGGGGCGCAGTCTTGCTGCGTCCAATGAAGATCGCTCGAGTGCCCTTGAGGCTTAGCAAGACTGCGCCCGTACGAATGCGCTGATCCAAGTCCTCGCCTCTGCCGCAAACCGCACCCCGACGATCGCCCGGCTATGGGCGTCCACTCAGCTCACCGCGACGATCTGCTGCGTCCCGCGGCCGCCGCGACCAGGGGAGGGGACGACGTCGCCCGCGTGTTTGCCGAGCAGTTGTCCGCCGAGCGGGGAGGAGGGCGTCAGGACCAGCAGCGACCGGCCGGCGACGGCCAGTTCCAGGCCGCCCGCGCGTGGACCGATGAAGTAACAGGCGCGTTTCCCGTTCGCCTCGAGCTCCACGATAGCACCGACCGCGATCGGCGCGTCGCCGGCGAACGCGGGCAGCGGCAGGCTCGAGTAGACCTCCATGCTCGTGCCGATCTCGGCGGCGAGCTTGGCCTGGCCCTCGGCGAGGTACGCGGCCTCCTGGCTGTGAGTGTCCCACTTGTTTTCCGCGCGGCTCTCCTCGCTCGTGGCCTCGTCGCGCGCCATCGCGGCTGCGCCGGCCTGGAGATCGAGCTCGGCGCGGAGCTGCTGAAGGATGGCGAGGCGCAGTTGGGCTTTGTCCACGAAGAGAGAAATTTTGGTCAACGTCCGGGCTCCCGCTTTTGTCTGGCCCCGCGAATCGGCGTGCCGCATCTTCACGCGCGAGTCTTCCGGCTTGTCAACGGGATCACGCATGGCGCGCAAAATCAGCTTCATCAACTACAAGGGCGGCGTGGGCAAGACGTCGCTCATCGTCAACACGGCCGCCGCGCTCGCCAAGATTGGCAAACGGGTCCTGCTCTTCGATTTTGACACCCAATCGAATGCGAGCATCTGGCTCCTGAAGCTGGAGCGCTGGAACAAGATCAACGCCACCGGGGCCGGTGCGATCTATTCGATCTTCGAGCCGGGCACGGGTCAGGTGAAAGACCTGATCATCAAGGATGTCGTCGAGGGCAAGGCGGGCGAGAAGCTCCTGCCCGGCCTCGATCTCGTCCCAACCACCTTCAACCTCGTCGACCTCGAGAACGAGTATAACGGCGACCCGAAGCGGCCGCCCTACCTCGTGTTTTACGAGCAGCTCGCCCAGATCGAGTCGAATTACGACTTCATCCTCTTCGACTGCCCGCCGAACATCCTGCGCGCGTCGCAGTGCGGCATCTTCTCCTCGAGCGAGATTTATGTGCCGGCGAATCCAGACGCGTTGAGCCTGATCGGCTTCACGCTCCTCGTCGAAAAGCTACAGAAGTTCCACCAGCTCTCGGCCAGCTTCCGGAAGGCGACGATGAGCCCGGCGGCCCAGGTGCACGGCATCATCTTCAACTCGATCAAGGCCGGCGTGGACATTGAAGTACCCAAGATGCGGATGCAGCTCCGGCTGAATCAGTTTCGGATGGCCAAGCGCGCCGCCCCCACGGCCAAGATTTTTGACACGCAGATTCGCGATGCGATGGTGGTCCGCCGGGCCGTGGCCCTCGGCCTGCCCGTGGCCCTCGTGAGTGCGGAGGCGACTGACGCCGGCCCGGGCGGCGACAACGTGATCAACGATTACCGGAAGCTCGCCGGCGAGATCGTGCAGCAGGTCGCGGATTGAGTCCGGCCGACATCCCCATTTATCCCGATGAAATCCACTGCCCAGGACTGGAACGAGGCGCGGACCGCGTTTGCCAGCTCCATCATGGTCGACACGTCGTTGAGCAGCCTGGCCCAGAACCTCGACGGGCCCGACTGGCCGATCAAGGGCAAGGATGAGACACCCGCGAAGTACATCGACCTGAGTTTCGAGGAGGTCGTTGAGCTGTTGCAGCTCAAGGGCCAGCCGCCCGAGCGGATCGATCAGTTGGTCGGGCTCCTGAAGGAGACGCTGGCGTTCGACAGTCCATTCGGCGACATGGTCGAGCAGACTCAGGCGGCCTCGGAGCGCGACAACCCGTTGCTCAAGAACCTCGCGAAGCTCGGCATCCCGGAGAACTTCCCCATCGCCCTGACGGCGCTCGAGCCCGGCACGCTGGAGTTCTGCAAACTCGAGAAGCTCTCCACGCTCGGAGAGTTCGCCGTCGCCGCGCAGGGCATGGCGCAGAACGTCATTGTCGGTGGTGATTTCAAGAAGCTGCTCAATGCCCTCTCGCACGTCGACGAGGCTACGCTCGCCGAGGTGCTGCCGTACAGGCGCGGGCAGAAGGGCCTGCACCTGATTGAGGCCATTGCCCAGGCGGTGAAGGTGCCGGACGCCGCGGCCCGGGCCGAGCAGGCCACGACCTGGTTCCGGGAGGAACTGGCTGCATTGGAAAAGGAATTGGCCGCGGGCGGCTCGGCGGAGCGTTACTTTGTGGCGTTGGGCGATCCGGCCTTGGAGCAGCGGGCCGTGGATCTCCTGCGGCCTCATCTCCGGGTGGCGCTCCCCAAGGCGGCGGCCCCGGAGAAGAAAAAGGGCGGCCTCTTCGGCTGGTTTGGCCGGAAATAGCTGCGGCCCGACGGGTCCCGGGCTGAAAATTCTCGCCGGGAGGGGCAGTTTTCTGAGGTAGTTTCGGCATGGCGGAACTTGGGCCGATAAAATTCCCCGTGACGAAGGCGAACTCGATGCCCGCCCTGTCATTGCGGCGGCGCGCGGCGCCGACGCGTTCGCCCTACGAGGTGTCCGAGGCATCGGCCGCGGCCCGCGAATCGATCAAGGCCATCGTGTCGGCCACACGGGCCCCGTTTGCGATCCCCGCCGGGGCGGAGTCGGCGAAAGTGGCCGAGCTCGAGCGCAACCTGCGGCAGCTCGAACTCGCTCTGGCCGATCGCGAGCGGGCGCTGGCGGAGAACGAGTCCCGGCAGGCGGACCGGGAGAGGGATCTCGCGGAAATGGAGGCGCTGCTGCTGGCCCGCGAAAAACTGGTGGCGGCCGCGCGCAGGCCCGTGCCGGCTCAGGTCGCGATTTCCCCGGAAGAGAAGGCGGCGCTCGAGCAACTGCGCGCCGAGCTCGAACGTCAGGAGGCCGGGGTGCTCGAGGCGAAGCAGGCGCTGCGGGAGCGCGAACAATTTCTCGACGACTCCGAGACCAAGCTCTTCGAAAAGGTCCAGGCCCAGCAGGAGAAGGAAATCGAGCTGGAGCAGCGCGAGGAGGATCTTCGCGCGCGGGACCGCCGGCTGCGGGAGCGCGAGGCCGCGATCGATCCGCAGGCCGCCGCAGCGCTCAAGGCCTCCGACGAGGCCGCGAAGAAGCGCGACGAATTCAACGAATAGCGGCGCGCTTCGCGCGCCGCTGGGGTCAAACCGCGGGGCGGTTTGGCGGGTTCGTAGTTCCGCCTTCAGGCGGAATCCGATCGGCTCACTACTTCCGCCTGAAGGCGGGACTACCAGCTCGAGCGCTGGCGGCGTTACTTCCGCAGGGCGTAGGTGAACAGGCTGCTGCCGGCGGTGACGGCGATGTACTGCCGGCCCCCGACCGAGTAGCTGATCGGGCCGGAGGCGACACCGGCGCCGACGTTGACCTTCCAAAGCAGTTCGCCGTTCCGCGCGTCGAGCGCATAGAAGTAGCCATCGCGGCCGCCGCTAAAGAGCACGTCTGACGCGGTGGTGAGGATCCCGGCATCGGTGACGTCGGCCATCTTGAATTCCCACTTCCGTTCGCCGGTCAGCGGATCGATTGCGCGGACGGCGCCGTAGCCATCGGCCGGGTTGCGATTGTTGACCTGCGGATATCGGATGGAAGGAACGATGGAGCGGGGCGAGCCGCCCGTGAAGGAGCGGCCGGCCTCATACTTCGCCGGCGTCTTGGTGAAGGAACTCGTGTAGCTGGCCCACGTGGGGACGTAGAACAGGCCCGTGCGCGGGCTGTAGGAAGGCGAGTACCAGTTGGTGCCGCCCTGGACGCCGGGGGAAACCGTCACACCCTCGCGGGTCGGGGCCATGCCCGGGGCCCGGATGGGGCGGCCGGTCTCGTCGATCCCGGTCGCCCACGTCACGTCGACGAAGGGCTTGCCCATGAGGTACTGGCCCGTGATGCGATCGAGGATGTAAAAGAATCCGTTGCGGTTGGCCCACATCATGACCTTGCGGGGCTTGCCCTGCCAGGTGATGTCGGCGAGCACCGGAATCTGGGTGGAATCGTAGTCCCAGTCGTCATGCGGCGTGAACTGATAGTGCCACTTCAGCTTGCCGGTGTCGGCATCGAGGGCGACAACACTGTCGCTGTACAGATTGTCGCCGGGGCGCTCGTCGCTGTTCCAATCGGGGCCGGGATTGCCGACGCCCCAGAAGGTGAGGTTGGTCTCGGGATCGTAGGAGCCGGTGACCCAGATGGAGGCGCCGCCATGTTCCCACGCGTCGGTGCCGGCGGGCCAGGTCTCGTGGCCGGGCTCCCCCGGGCCGGGAATCGTGTAGAAGCGCCACGCCTCCTTGCCGGTCTTGGCATCGTGCGCGGCGATGAAGCCGCGGATGCCGTACTCGCCGCCGGCGGTGCCGATGATGACCTTGTCCTTGATCACCAGCGGGGCGACGCTCATCGCGTATCCAGCTTCCGGTTTCGCCACTTGGACGTTCCAGTTCAAGGCGCCGGTCTTGGTGTCGATCGCGATCAGGTGCGCGTCGAGCGTGGCCATGAACAAGGTGTCACCGAGGATCGCGAGGCCGCGGTTCACCCGGCCGCAGCAGGGCCGCGAGTCGGGCGAGGGCCGGTAGGAGTAGATCCAGAAGATCCGTCCGGTCGCGGCATCCATCGCGACGACGTCGTTGGGCGCCTGCACGGTGTACATGATGCCGTCCACCACGAGCGGCGTGGCCTCGAACTTCTCGAGGGAGCGGGCCTGGAAGATCCATTGCAGCTCAAGGTCCTTCACGTTCTCCGGCGTGATGTCCTGCAGCGGGCTGTGCCGCTGGCTGAGTACCGAGCCGGAATGGGTGAGCCAGTTCTGCGGCTCCTGCGGGGCCCGCAGGATCCGATCAAACGTGACGTCCGCCGCGAAGGCGCGGCCGATCAGGAGCAGGAGGAGGAGGGTACGGGTCATCATGGGGCGGCGGCGCCTTTCAGCGAGGCAAGGTAGCTGACGAGGTCGGCCAGCTCCTGGGCATTCAATTTGTCCCGATACGACGGCATCGGGGACTTGGTTACGAAACTCTGGTCGCGGATCGTGTCCCGCGGGATCGACCGGAGCTGATCCTTGGTATCGAGGATCTGCACACTGAAGGCGTCCTGGTTGAGCATGATTCCAGTGACGGTGATGCCGTCCTTCGCGGCGATCTGTAGCAGGCGGCTGGCCTGGAGCACCTCGGCGTCGGGTTCGAGGAGCGAGCGCTCGAGTTCCCCGGCGCGGCGGATGGCGCCAATCTCCGTCAGGTCGGGTCCCTGGCGGGAGCCGACACCTTTCACGCGGTGGCACGTGGCGCAGTCGCTCTTCTCGTACCACGTCTTGCCCCGCGCCGGATCGCCGCCGAGCGCGCCCGCGCGGGCCTCGTCTGCGGCCATCGAACGCAGGTAGGCGACGATGGTCGTGGCCTGAAATTCGGAGTAATTGTTGGGCGGCATCGCCGTACCCGGGACGCCGATGCGGATGACGCGGACGAGGTCGCTGTCGGTGGACGCGGTCTTGAAGCGATTGCGGCCCAGGTCGATGCCGGGGATGAAATTGCCGTCGGGCCCGTGGCAGTTCGCACAGTTGGCGCGGAAGAGCCGGCCGCCGTCTTCGACGTCGGCGGGAGTATAGCCGTGCTGGGCGAGCAGCGAGGCGAGCGTCAGGGAGTACGCCAGCAGGAGGAGGGGAAGTCTGCGCAACATGGGAAAGTGAGAGCCGGAATCCGGGGATCGGATCACAGCGGGCGGGGGTGCGCCGAGCCAAGCCCCGGCGTCATGCCCCGTCAAGCGCGCTCAAATTTTTACCGGCTCGAACCGCGGGGCGAGGAGGTGATTGACCAGAAAGGCGACGATGTAGGCGCTGCCGCAGATGGTGAAGAGGATGGCGTAACCGGCGGATTCGCCCCCCGGCAAGAGCTTGTAGTGGTCGAGCATCCGCCCGGCGAAGATGGGAAACAGGATGCCGCCGAGCGAGCCCACGGCGCCGCCGATGCCGGCAAGCGCAGCGATCGTGCGCTTGGGAAACATGTCGGAGGCCGAGGCGTAGGTGGTTGCGGACCACGCCTGGTGCGCGGCGACCGCGAGGCCGATGAGGAAAACCGCCAGCCACTCGTTGACGCACGGCGCGAGGGCCACCGGCATGACGCAGATCGAGAAGATGAACATGGCGGTCTTGCGCGCTCGCCGGGCGAAACGAAGCGGCTCTCCGCCGGTTCGTTGCGATAAAAGGGAATCCAGAGGAGCAACCAGAGGAAACCCGCCACGCCGGCCGCGATGAACGCCATCTGCCAGCCATAGCTGTACGTGACCCACGGCACGATCGGGGGCGCCACGACAGCGGCGACCTGTGGGCCAGCTTGAAAAAAGGAGGCCGCCAGCGCTCGCTCGCAGGGCGGAAACCAGTGCATCACCGCCTCGCCGCCCGGTGGGCAGCATCCTTGTCGATGCCGGGCTTGCTTCCATGGAGGAATCCACGAAAGGATCAGTCTCTCCTCTGGAGGGGTGGCCGAGTGGTTTATGGCTCCAGTCTTGAAAACTGGCGTGGGCGTAAGTTCACCGTGAGTTCGAATCTCACCCCCTCCGTTCTTCCTGGGCCAGTCCCGGAGGAACGAATCGCATCTCGGCGCCGCCCGTAAAAAGGGGTGAACGACGCCGTGCGGGGCGGCCCCGGCGTCGCTTTCCTTGGTCGGTGCACACCGCCGCTCCGTTCCCGCCCGTGGTCGCCGAACTACAGGGGCTCTACGGGGCGTTTTCGTTTTCAGAACGCCTGCTCCAAAAGATTTGGCTGCGTGGCGATTTCGATCGGGCGGCGGCCTGTACGGCGGACGGACGGCGGGTGCGGATTCTTCATCCCGGCAAATGGAATCTGCTCGGCGGGCCGGACTTTCGATCGGCGCGGCTGCGTTTCGCCGACGGGCCGGAAACGACCGGTGACATCGAGGTGCACCTGCACGTGAGCGATTGGGAGGCGCACGGTCACGCCCGCGATCCAGCCTACGATCGAGTCTTGCTCCATGTCGTGCTCTTTCCTGTGCCCGCCGGGCATCCGACGGTTGGCGCGGCCGGTCCGATCCCGACTCTGACCTTGTTGCCGCTGCTGCACCATGCGTTGGAGGAGTTTGCGGCCGAGGAAGCCGTCGAGGTATTGGCGAATCGGGCCCACAGCCGGCTGCCGGACGAACTGGGCGCACTGTCGGCCACGGACCTCGCGGCCGCTCTCGCGCGCCATGCGACGGCCCGCTGGAACCAGAAGATTCACTTCGCGCGTTTGCGGGTGCAGCGTCTTGGCTGGCCGGGGGCGTGCCACCATGCGGCGTTGGAGATTCTCGGTTATCGGTTCAACCGTGCACCAATGCTGCGGGTGGCGGGACAATGGCCGATCGAGAAGTGGAGCGCGGCGCCGGAGACCGCGGAGGCGGCCTATGCAGCGGAGTTGGGTGGATGGAGTCTGCAGGGCGTGCGCCCGGCGAATCATCCCCGCCGACGCCTTCGCCAATATGCCGAATGGTCGGGGCGGCGGCCCGATTGGCCGGACCGCTGGCGCGGCTGGACCATGCCGATCGCGGAGGCCACGCCTAATTTGTCCACGCGGGACGCGCGCCGGATGGCTCGTTTTACAAACGTCCGGGCAGCCCTCGCTGAAGCGATCGGTGCCGGCGGTCTATCGGGGTCGCGTTTCGACACGCTCGTCTGCGATGGCTTGCTTCCGCTGGCGGCAACCACCGGCCACGCGGACGGCGCGGGTTTCTTCTGGCAGCACTGGTTTGCCGGCGATCTGCCGCCGACTCTGAAGTCCGGCCTCCGGCAACTCGGAGTCTTTGACGGCCGGGCCCAACCCGCCTGCCATGGACTGGCTCAAGGACTGTTGGGCTGGTTGATCGAGCGTGAGGCGCGCGAAGTCGGACCCCTCATCTGATCGCCGGCGGGACGGTCTTCGACCCCCTCAGGAAGCGCTGGGAATGGGCGGACGGAAGGAAGTGCCTCAACTTTCGCGGCGTCGGCCTCACCGAGTGAAGATTGCGACGGTCCCGGCGGGGCGGGGAGCTTGACAAAATTTTGGCCGAAAGGCTACGTTGTCAGACTCTATCACACTCACTTTCAAGAAAGTGGGCCCTGCGGCCCGCTTTTTTTTTCCCATTAATCCTCCCTTATGAGCAGCGAAATTCTATCCGTCCTGGAATACATGGAGAAGGAGAAAGGCATTCCGCGTGGCGATATGATCTCCACGATCGCGAATGCGCTGAAGACTGCCGCGCAAAAAGGCATCAATTCGGGTCAGGAACTGAAGATCGATATCAACCCGAAGAACGGGCAGTTACATGCGTGGGCCGTGCTCAAGGTGGTTGATTCAGTGAGCAATCCGAAGACCGAGATTCATATCGAAAAGGCCCAGGCGGTTCGCCCGGGCGCGGTGTTGGGTGAAATGGTGGAAAAGGAAGTCGATCCCTCGACGCTCGGCCGGATCGCGGCCCAGACCGCCCGCCAAGCCGTCATGCAGCGCCTGCGGCAGTTCGAGAAGGACCGCATTTACGACGACTTCAAGGATCAGGTGGGCAACATCGTGACCGGCACCGTCCGTCGTCGCGAACGCAACGATCTCTATGTCGATCTCGGCAAGGCCGAGGCGATCCTGCCCGGCAAGGAACAGGTCCCCGGCGAAGAGTACCAGCCTGGCGATCGGATCCGCTGCATCCTGGTGGAGATCCAGAGCACGCCGCGCGGACCGGAGATCATTCTCAGCCGCGCCAGCCCCAAGTTTGTCCGCCGCCTGTTCGAACTCGAGGTCACGGAAGTGGCCGACGGTACCGTCAAGATCGAGGCCTTCGCCCGCGAGCCCGGTTACCGCACCAAGATTGCGGTCACCAGCAGCGACCCGAAGGTGGACCCGGTCGGTGCCTGCGTGGGCGCCCGCGGTGCCCGCGTGAAGACGATTGTGCGGGAACTTGGCGGCGAGAAGATCGACATCATCAAGTACTACGCGGATCCCCGCGAGATGATCATCGAGGCCCTCAAGCCGGCCCTGCCGCGCGAGATCGTGCTCGATGAGAAGAGCCATCGCATTCTCCTCAAGGTGGCGACCGACGACCTCGCGATCGCCATCGGCCGCAAGGGTCAGAACGCGCGGCTCACATCGCGCCTCATCGGCTGGCGGCTCGACATCGAGGAATTCAAGGTGGTCGGCGCCGATCCCGAGGGCGATGCCAAGCGCAAGCTCGTCGCCACCCTCGGCATTCCTGAGGCGACCGCCCTCCGTCTGGTCAAATCCGGCTTCGTGTCCCTCGAACTCTTCGAGGGTGTCGAGGCCGGCGATCTCGAGGGCGCCGGCTTCACCGCCGAGGAAGCCGCGGATATCATCTCCCGCGTCACCGCCCGTTCCGCGCAATAACCGTCATTTTCTTCTGTATTCCACTGCATGAGCATTCGCATCCACAAACTCGCCGAAGAACTCGGCTTGGACAACAAGGAGATGATGGCGCTCCTCAAAGAGCGCAAAATCATCGCCGCGGATGTGAAGTCAGTCTCGAGCACCGTCGATAACATCAACGCCGAGGCGTTGCGGGACGAGTTCACCAAGAAGCCGGCGGCCGACGTCCCCGCCGACGTCGTGGCCGCGCCCGCCAGCGCGCCAGTCGACACCGCCGCGGCCAGGATCAGTTTGCCCCCGGGAGCGTTCGTGAAGTCCAAGGACGATATCGATCGCGAGAAGGAAGTCGTCGCCGCCGCGAAGGCCGCGGCCGCGAAGTCACCGGCCCCCTTGCCGCCGATCCCGCCGCCAGTCGCGAAGCCTGCGGCGATGCCTCCCGCTGTACCCCACCACGTTTCAGCGCCGCCACCCGTGGCGCGCATTCCCGTCGCGGCCCCCGCGCCCCGTCCCGCCCCGGTGCTCATGGCGCCGCCGCCGGTTCGCGTCCCGACGCCCGCTGTCGCTCAGGCCCTGAGGCCGACCGCCGTGTCGGCACCCGTCCCCGCCCCGGTGGCCGCGATTTTGCGCCCGGCTCCGTTTTCGGTGCCCGTTCCGCCTCCGGTGCCCGTGGCCAAGGCCCCAACGGCGCCGCCGCCCGTTCCGGTTCGTCCGCCCGCAGCGACCATGGCGCCAAAGCCACCGCCGCTTCCGGGTGTCGTCGCTCCCGCCCCGGTCGCCCCTGTCATCACGATGCAGGGCGACACCAAGGTGCTGCACCTCAAGCCGCCGATCGTCGTGCGGGATTTCGCCCTCGCGCTCGGGTTGAAGCCTTTCAAGTTGATCTCCGAGCTCAACCAGATCGTGGGCTTCGCGGCGATGAACTCGACGATTGAGGAGGCCGTGGCCCAGAAGGTGGCGGACAAGTACGGTTTCCTGCTTGAGATCAAGCATCGCGGCGATCCCGCCCAGCAGGCGGCTGCGAAGGAGAAGAAGGAAAAAAAGCCGGCCGAGGACGAGTCGAAGTTCCTCCAGCCGCGCCCGCCGGTCGTGTGCATTCTCGGTCACGTCGACCACGGCAAGACCTCCCTCCTCGACGCCATCCGCAAGGCGAACGTCGTCGCGGGTGAGGCCGGCGGCATCACGCAGCACATCGGCGCGTACCAGATCGAATTCAACGGCCGCAAGATCACCTTCCTCGACACGCCCGGTCATGCCGCCTTCACCAAGATGCGCGCCCGCGGCGCCAGCGTCACCGATATCGCGATCCTCGTGGTCGCCGCCGATGACGGTTTCATGCCGCAGACCGACGAGGCGCTGAAGATTGCCCTCGCCGTCAAGGAGCAGCAGCCCGATCGATTCGCGCTCATCGTCGCGGTCAACAAGATGGACGTGAAGGGCGCCAACCTGGATCAGGTGAAGAACCAGATGCAGCAGCGCAACATCGCCCCCGAGGACTGGGGCGGTCAGACGATCACGGTGCCGGTATCGGCGATCAAGGGTCAGGGCATCACCGAGCTGCTCGATATGATCCTCCTCCAGACCGACGTGCTTGAGCTCACGGCCAATCCGAAGGCGGAGGCCAGCGGTCTCGTGATTGAGTCGGAAATCGATTTCGGCCGCGGCCCGCTCGCGACGGTGATTGTCCAGCGTGGCACGCTGCGCATCGGCGATGCGATTGTCTGCGGTGCGCATTTTGCCCGCGTTCGCGCCATGTACGACGATCACGGCGAGAACGTGAAGGAAGCGACGCCCGGCACGCCCGTGCGCGTCATCGGCTGGTCCGGCACGCCCGACAGCGGCGCCGCGTTCAAGGCGGTCAAGAATGTCCGCGAGGCCGAGAAGATTGCG
>CAINHV010000338.1 GCA_903848965.1 uncultured Opitutia bacterium
CGGGTAGGGGCGTGGCTCGTCCCCGCCCGAAAAATGCGGGTAGGGGCGGGGCTCGTCCCCGCCCGAATGGGAATGGGATACACCGCCCTAAATCACCCCACGCGCCGCCCGACAATGACCAGGTCCCGCTCGATCCCATCGAGTTCGGCCACCCGCGGCAGGTGTCCCCAGCGTTCGAAACCGAACGCCTCGAAAAGCTGCAGGCTCGGCAGGTTGTGGGCCCAGATGAACCCGAGAAGATTACGAATCTCGCAAGCGGGGGCCCCGAGGATCGCGCGCTCAAGCAGGCCGCGGCCGACCCCGCGGCGGCGATGGCTCTCGGCGACGTAGATGCTGACTTCCGCGGTCGGTTGGTAGGCCGGCCGGCCGTAGAAGGAATTGAAGCTCAACCAGGCGCAGATCTGTTCGCCATCGAGCACGACCCACAAGGGACGTGTCCGGCTGTTGTGGGTATGAAACCAGACCACGCGGCTCTCCACGGTGACGGGGGAAGTGTCGGCCGTGACCATCCGACCGGCGACCGTCGCGTTGTAGATTTCCACGATGGCCGGCAGGTCCGCCTCGGTGGCGTCGCGCAGCGTGAATTCGGCGAGGGACATGGCGAAGAAGAGAAACGTCCGGCGGGCTAACGGGCGGCGGACGGGCCAAAGTTGAACGACATTTGGCCCACCGGCGAGCGCCCTTAAAAGAAAACGAGCTTCACCTCCACCAGCCGGAGGTAAACGCAGCCGCCAAGCAGAAGGGCGACCGCGGCGAGCCCGAGTCCGAGCAACCGGCGCGTGGAGGACGCGCGCGGCGACCTCGTCATTTCTTGTCAGCCGACGCCGGCGGCGTGACGGTCGGCACGGTGATCGTGGGACTGCCGGCCGGGGTGGCGGCCGCGGAAGAGGTCGCGGGCTGGCGGACGAGCTGCATCTTGCCGACGATGTCGTTCAGCTTCTGGAGGAGGGCGTCATCCTCCTCGGTGGTCGTCTTCTTGTAAGCCAGGCCCTCGATTACGCGCTCGGCGAGTTCCGTGCTGACGACGAAAATGTGATTGTTGCGGACGAAGAGGAGGTTGCCGCGCTTGGCGACGGCGACGCGGTCGGTGGTGCCTAGGTTGGCGATCCGGTCGGCAAACATGCTGCCGCCGGGGATGAGGAGATTCGTGACCAGGGCCCCCTCGAGCATGGCGGGGACGAACTTGGCGCTCTCGATTTCGGCGCCTTCGAAATTCCGGGCGAAGTCGGCAAAGACGTAATTGCTGAAGAAATAGATGAGGTAGTCCTTCAGTCCGCGCGTGGAGAGTTCCCAGCGCTGGGTCGCGTCCTGCGGGAACGCCGCGATGGTGACGTGCACGTTGAAGTCGTCCTGAAAGGTGACGACGTTGGCCGTGTCGGAAATATCCCCCCCGAGCTCCGGCAGTACCGGGATGGTCACCTTGAACTGGCCGGTCGGGGACAGGTAGAACTTGCCTTCGACACTACCCGACAGCGGCGGCGGGGGAGGGGCGTCCTGACCGCGGACAGAGACGGCAGTGAGGACAAGGAGGAGCGTGCAAAGGGGACGAAACATGGGATTTATAGTAGTAGGTAGCGGGAGCCACGGCGCTTTCAAGCCAAGGGTGGGAAAACGTTCGCCAACCGCATCCAGCAGTCAACCGGGATGGCTTCCGGGCGGGTTTGGTCTGAGAGCCCGCTGGCCTGAAGAAGTTCCCGCCAACGGATTTCGCCTGCGGGAAGTCGTTGACGAAGGAGGGAGCCAATCTGTTTCCGGCGTTGCTGGAAACACCCGCGGATGACGGTCTTTGCCGCATCGGCGAACACGTAGGGAGCGGGTTTTCTGACCAGGTGCAATAAATGCGACTCCACGTCCGGCCGGGGATAAAAGCAGCTCGCGGCCACCTTATGGCCCTGGGCAATGGCATAGGCGGCCTGGAGAAAAATGGAGATGCCCCCGAAGGATTTCGAACCGGGCACGGCGGCATAGCGCTGGGCGGCCTCCTGTTGCAGCATCAGCACCAGCCGGGCGGGCAGGGGGCCGGACAGCACGCGGTCGAGCCAGGGCGTCGCGATCGCGTACGGCAGGTTCGCCACCACCTTGAAGTCGGCGCCCGGCGGCGGCACGAGGCCTGCGAGGGGATGCTTCACCGCATCGCCTTCCAGCAGGTGAAACGTGCCCGGATAACGGGGGGCCAACTCGGCCTCCAGATACGCATGGAGGTCGCGGTCCATCTCGACCGCCCAGACGTCGGCGCCCGCCTGGAGCAGGGCGATCGTGAGCGTGCCCAGGCCGGGGCCGATCTCGACCACGGTGTCCCCGGCCTTGATTTCCGCGAGTTCGAGCGATTTGTGGACGATGTTGCCATCGACGAGGAAATTCTGCCCGAGGAAGCGCTTCGGCTGGTGGCCGAGCCGGGCGAGCAGTTCACGGGTGGTGCTGGGCGAAAGGGGCATGTGGGCTCAGGTTTTGCAGTGACCGTCTTCAGGGCGTGGCGTCAGCGGAGCTCGGCCCTCCAAAGATTCCTTTGGGAAATGAGTGATTCGAAAATACAGCAGTGCAGACTTGCTGCGCCCGCGCGGGATCCACTCCGGCGCCGCGCCCGCGCCGTCGAAGCCGGAAGTTCAACCATGACGAAATGCCGCGACCAGCGCGACCGGATCAGCCGCCTTCATGAGTGCCTCGCCGACGAGGATGGCATGCGCGCCGGCGACCCGGACGCGCGCGGCGTCGGCCCCGGTCGAGATGCCGCTCTCGCTGATGGCGGTGACGTGGCGGGGAAACTGGGGGATCAGCCGCTCGCTCAGGGCGAGGTCGGTGCGAAACACGGCGAGATCGCGGTTGTTGACCCCGATAAGCGTCGCGCCGTGGGCCAGGGCGCGGGCGAGATCGGGTTCGTTATGAATTTCGAAGAGTGCATCAAGCCCGGCGGCCTGGGCGGCCGCGGCGAGGGTTTTGATTTCCTCGTCAACGAGCGCGCGGACGATGATGAGAATCGCGCTGGCGCCGGACTCGCGGGCCTGCAGCACCTGGAGCGGATGCAGCATGAAGTCCTTCCGCAGGCAGGGACGCGCCGCGGGCTGGGTCCGGAACCACGCCGTCACCCCGCGCAAGTCATCGAGGCTGCCGCCAAAGTATTTCTCGTCGGTCAGGATGGAGAGCGCATCGGCGCCGGCCGCCTGGTAACGCTTCGCCTGATCCAGGGAAGAGGCGCCGGCCTTGATGTCACCCGCGGACGGCGAGCGCCGCTTGATCTCGGCGATGACCGCCAGCCCGCCATCGCTCCGGCGCAGGTGGGAGGCGAACGACGGCGGCCGCGGCATCGAGCGGTCCACGCGGCTGAGCTCGGCCTCCGTGACGACACGGATCAGGGGCGCGATCTCGCGCCGCTTCCAGGCCATGATTTCCGTGAGCTTGTCCGACATTCAGGCGAATCAGCGCCAAGAGGCCGGTCCGGCGCAAGAAACATTCCCGCCTCGGAGGTGTTTTCCGCTTTGCGCTTTGCCGCGCTTCTTGCGGCCATTCGACCATGAGCGCGATGGACGATCTTCGGCAGACAATGGCGCGGCTGCGGGGCCCGAATGGCTGTCCCTGGGACCAGGAGCAGACGCATGCCTCGCTGGTGCGCTGCCTGATCGACGAGGCCAGCGAACTGATCGAGACGATCGATCGCGGCGACTATCCGCACATGCGCGAGGAACTCGGCGACGTCCTCATCCAGGTCGTCTTTCATGCCTGCCTCGCCGAGGAGAAAGGGCAGTTCAACCTCGATGACGTCGCGCGCGAGATTAACGAGAAGCTCATCCGGCGTCACCCGCACGTCTTCGGCACCGGCAAGCTCGAGACGTCCGATCAAGTCGTGACGCAGTGGGAGGCCATCAAGGCGACCGAGAAGAAAAACGGCGCGGCCCGCGACGCGACCACCGTGTTCAAGGCGCTTCCGCCGCGCCTGCCGGCGCTGATGTTCGCCGAGGCGGTGTGGAAGCAGATCGAGAAACAGAATCTACCCGTGGCCGGAGTCGTCGATGCGGCGCAGGTTCACGCCCTAGGTCGGCAGCTTGATGATGCGATGCTTGGCCGGATGCTCTTCGAACTGACAGCCGCGGCGCGCGACCGGGGACTCGACCCCGAGGGTGCGTTGCGCCGGCACGCCACCGGAGTGATGCAAGCCGTGGATGCCAGCGTGGTCGCCGGCTCCGGGGCGTAGGATCGTCATGACGGATCCCGCCCGCGATCTTCGTGCGATGAGCCGGCGCGTCCGGAGTGGAACGATCATTCCCCGTGGCCGGAGTGGAACGATCATTCCCCGTGGCACGGGTCTCCCGACCCGTGAAATGAATTCGAACGATCGTTCAAAGGTTGGTTCATGGGTCTGGAGACCCATGCCACTATGAGTGCGTCTGTTCCGGCCGGGGGAAACCCCGGTGAACCCTCCACGGTCCCGTGGGTCGTCATGGCCGAGTGGTGGCTGCCGTTTGCGGACCATCTCGCGCTCGAGCGGCGGTGCTCGAACTACACGGTGCGGAATTACCGCCAGGCCTTCGAGGACTTCTATCGCTGGGCCAGCGCGGCCGGACTCTGGGACCGGGGCCTCGATGCGCTCGGGCCGCGGGAGATTCGCGACTTTGTGATCGAGGCGCAGCACCGCTTCGATCGACGCACGCTGCACAATCACGCCTCGGGACTGCGGACGTTCTTCAAGTACTGGATGCGGCACGAGCGGGTGAAACGAAACCCCTTCCTCGGCGTGCCCCTGCCAAAGCTGGAGAAGCGGCTGCCCAAGTTCCTGACGGAGGAACAGGTCAAGCTGCTCCTGCAGGGCCCGCAGCGTCTCCTGGCGGGCGGGGAGATCGATGCGCATTCCGCGTGGCGCGATCGCCTCGCGATGGAATTGCTCTATGGTGGCGGGCTGCGGGTCAGCGAGGTCGTGGGCCTCAACCACGGCGCGGTCGAACTTTCGGAGGGCGTGGTGCGGGTGCTGGGCAAGGGCCGCA
>CAINHV010000339.1 GCA_903848965.1 uncultured Opitutia bacterium
CACGGAGATGCTCCACGCCGGGCTCAAGAATGGCAGCATCGAGTCGGACGTTAAGAACTGGAACATCCTTGGCTCCTATTATCTCCAGGCGGACCAGCAAGACAAAGCCATTACTGCCATCGAGGAGGCCATCAAGCTCTTCGCCCAATCCGGTCAGCTGGAACTTTTGATCGGTCAAATCTACCGCGACCAAGGCAAGACCCGTGAAGCCTTCAATAGCTTCCAAAAAGCAGTTCGCAAGGGCAACCTCGACAAAGTCGAAACGGCCAACCAACTGATCGCCTACGCCGGCTATGAATTAGAAGAATATGACGCCGCGTTGAAGGCCATCGCTGAAGTCGAAAAGACCCCCGAAGGCCGCAAGGACACCCAGCTGCCTCACCTGAAAAGGGCCATCGAGAACACGGTCAAAGAACGAGAAGCCCGCAAATCCCGCAAATAATCGCCTTCCCGCTACCATCCAGCTTACCACATGAAGAAGAAGAAATACGTATACTTTATACCACCCCTCATCGGCTTGGTCCTCTTTGCCGGTGTTTACTGGAAGTTCGCCGCTGCCCATGAACAAAGAGAGGCCGATATGCGGGCAGGTATGGTGAAGGCGCGCGAAGAGAAAATCCGCGGTGAGAATGTCCTCAAGAGAAAGGCTGTAGAAGACGCCTTGGTTGCCCAAGAAGTCCGCAAGAAGCAAAAGTCCGATAAGGAAACCAAGGAGCTAGAGGAACGCGATCGCCGCGAACGCGCAGCTCTAGCCATGGCCAATGCCCGTGACACCTCCACCCGCAAGGTGGCTGAGGTCCGGCGCCTCGAGAAACAAGTCGAAGACGCCAAGAAAGAAATTGTCCGCATCGAGCAGGAGAAAAAATCCAGCATCGACGAGCAGGCATTCATTCGCATCTACGTCCAAAAGGCCGAAGCCAACCAGAAGGCTCTCGCCGCCGTACTCCAGAAGATCGAGGCCGCCGACCGTGCGGCTGAGGAAGCAGCCCGTGCGGCCGCCGCCGCTGCTGCCGCCGCTGCCAAGAAAAAGTGACCTTCAACTCCCTACTTACCCGATGAAAAAGTGGCTCTATTTGATTCTTCCCGTCGTCATGACGGGCGTCTTTTTGATGTTTTTCTTCAAACATGAGAAGGAAACCGTCGCCCGTGAGACGGCTCGTGGCCAGGAAATGGCCCAAAAGGCCGCCGCGGATAAAGCGGTCAAGGACGCTGCCGAGGCGAAAGCTAAGGAGAGTGCCCGGATCGCTCAACTGGACCGTGATCGCGAGAACGCCGAACGCGAAGCCGCCCGCAAAGCGCAGCAGGATGCCGTCGACAAGGAAATCAAGGATAAGACCGACGCTTCACTCGCCGAAATCGCCCGGGACACCAAGCGCGCCAAGGAACTCGAACTCGAAATCGCCCGCCTCATCACGGACCGCGAGCGCATCACTCGTGAAGCCTTCGACCTCGCCAAGCAGGTCGAGCTCGCGATGGTCGCAAAGCGGAATGCCGAACTCGAGGAGCAGCGCTTGACGGAAATGATCGCGCGCCGCGCCACCGAAAGCTCGATGACAAAGCTCCCTCCTCCGCCAGCTCCCCCGGCGGCAAAGAGCTAAAGCAATCTCAAGCCCCGGACAAAAGTCCGGGGCTTTTTTGTGCTCACAAAAGCGCGATCCCCTATTTGCGGCGCGGGATTTTCTGCTTGCGCCGACGATTCTGCTACGGCTCTTTCACGAAACAACCTCATTAGGCGGTCTGGAGAAACAAGTCGGGGCGTAGCTTAGCCTGGTAGAGCGCTACGTTCGGGACGTAGAGGTCGCGAGTTCGAATCTCGCCGCCCCGACCATTCTCCATCAATCGAATTTCGAGTCTTTAGGACGCGAATGGATTGTACCGCAGCTCGTGCTCAACCGTCGTCAGTGGCCCGTGACCCGGTGCGATCACCGTATGAAGAGGCACCGCGGAGAGCATTCTTTGCAGACTTTGCTGCAACTGGAACGGTGAAAAATGGGCGCCACCCACCGATCCGGCAAACACGAGGTCCCCCGAAATCAGCAAATTCGTTCCCCGAACTGCCCGCGGAGCCCGAACCAAATAGCAGTTATGAGCCGCCGCATGTCCCGGCGTCGTATACGCAGTCACCTCAAGATGCCTAAAGGTGACCGCCTCGCCATCGCCCATTGGTTGCGCGCCACTGGCCGTGGCACCGACTGGAACATACGCCGCCGCCACCCGGTAGCGGGCCAGAACCTCGCTCAGTCCACCGGCATGCTCAGCTTCGACATGAGTCAGGAATACCGCATCGAGATGTCGAATTTCGTCCGGCCACACGGCGTCAAGCGCTGCCATCCCGGCGCCCGTATCGAAAAGAATCGCTCGCGAAGAACCGCACTCTCCCACAAGATAGGCATTCACCACGCCGATGCCATGAGGCATCGCCAGCGGCCAGACACAGAAGGGCAATCCTCCAATGGCCGGAAGGGGATAGTTGCCCGCACCGAGGGCGCAGAGCCCCACCTCGTTCAGGTGCAGGACTCCGGCGATTCGGCGCAGCTCGTCGCACGAAAGATCGGAACGATAGTCGATGGCATCGAGGATTCTGCCCAACGGCACTTCGGCCCGCAGCGCCAGGAGATCGCGCGTGATCCCGGATTGCCGTACTGCCTTGTCCAGCACGTCGCCGAGTTCATCTTCGAGGGCAAATACGGCTCCTTTCGTCACGGCTAGGCACCCTAGGCTATCCCGGGCGCAAGAAGCAAAATTGATTTTGTTTTTTATCCTGCTTGCACCAGCGTCGCCGGATGGACGCCCGCCAAACCGAGATTCTGGATATTTTCACGCGTACGCGTGCCCTCCTACAGGGTCACTTTGTCCTGCGTTCCGGGCTCCACAGCGGCCACTATTTTCAATGTGCGCAGGTTTGCCAGCACATGGACGCCGTGGAACGCCTGGCGGAATTACTCGTGGAGAAAGTCCGCACCGCCGGCCTGACCTTTCAGACCGTGCTCGCACCCGGGATGGGCGGCCTGGTAATCGGCCAGGAAGTCGCCCGCCAGGCGAAGGCCCGCTATATTTTTGCCGAGAAGGAGAACAATGTACTGGTCCTGCGGCGCGGCTTCACCCTCACCCCGGGAGAACCCGTGCTGATCGTAGAGGACGTCGTCACGCGTGGCGGCCGGGTTCTCGAATGCCTTGAAATCGTCCGCCAGGCCGGCGGCAGGACCGTGGGCATCGCGATGCTGGTCGATCGAAGCGCTGGCTCCGCCCGCTTCGATGTCCCGGCAGTCTCACTTCTCGAACTTAGTTTCCCTACCTATCCGGCGGACGCCGTCCCACCGGCATTGGCGAAGCTACCGATCGACAAGCCGGGCAGTTGATGCCGGCCCGCGCAACTCAGGGCGCGATGACCACGAAGCGCACGGCGCCGCGAAAATAGATCGCGAGCAGTGCCCGATTTGGCTGCAACAGCAGCGCTTCCTTCGCCGAAGGCAGGTCGGTGACCGGGGCGCGATTGATTTCCATGATGACCGCGCTGGCGGCCAGCTGGCTGCGATAAGGAGATTCCCCTGCCACCTCAGTGATCAGGAGGCCTGTCACCCGCGCATCAATGCTCAGCCGACGCCGGTCGTCCGCGGTGAGCGCTTTCACTGTCACCCCGGTCAGCAGGTCGTCCGGCCGCTCCGTGACCTGATCCAGAGTCACATTGACCACCTGACTTCGCCCGTCCCGGAGAACGGCCAGCCGGGCGATGCTCCCGGGCGTCATCTGGGCAATGAGGAAGCGCAGCTCCTCCACGGTGGTCACCGCGTGATCATCGATCGAAACGACCACGTCCGTCCTTCGCAGGCCGGCCTTGTCGGCAGCCGTGTCGGGAATGATATCCGCGATCACGACCCCGCGTGTGTCTTTCGGCAGGCCGAGCTGTTCGGCCACGTCGGGCGTTATAACCTCAGTCGTGACGCCGAGATACCCGCGAGCGACCGTCCCGGTTTCGACCAAGCTGTTCATAATGGAAGCCGCGAGATTGATCGGGATCGCGAAGCCGATGCCGATGTTGCCGCGCGAAGGCGATAGAATCGCGCTGTTTACGCCGACCAGCCGTCCCCTGGCATCCACCAAGGCCCCGCCGGAGTTACCCATATTGATGGCGGCGTCCGTCTGGATGAAGTCCTCGTAGCCCCCGATATCGCCCAGAATACCCACGCTGCGCCCCTTGGCGGACACAATGCCCATCGTGACCGTCTGGCCAACGCCAAGGGGATTTCCCACCGCAAACACCACGTCACCCACACGAATCTTGTCGCTGTCCGCCAGCGTGACCACCGGCAGTTTTTCGGCCTCGACCCGGATTACCGCGACGTCGGTCTTGGGATCGGTGCCCACGATCGTGGCCACAAACTCGCGGCCATCGCTGAGAAGGACCTTCAGCTCGTCCGCCCCTTCGACCACATGGTTGTTGGTCAGGATGTACCCGTCGGAAGAGACGATCACCCCTGAGCCAAGACCTTCCTCGGTCCGTTCGCGCTCGGAAAGATTGGGAAAAAGCTGGCGAAACAGCGGATTCGCCTGGAGCTGCTCCCGCACCTTCTTGCTGGAATAAATTGAGACCACGGCCCGCTGCACGGGTTCGACGACATCGGCATAGCTCAAAACCACCCCACCCTTGGCGTCCAATGGCGCCCCATCGACCTTGACGGAGGGACGCTTCTCCGGCGCCGGTGCTTTCTTCTGGTCGCGGGCCGAGGCGGCTCCGGCCGAGGCCGTCAACACGAACGCCAGGGCAATACGGGGCAGCAAGAAGTAGTTCATGCGCGGTAAACGCTCGACAGGATGCTGGCGAAAGATGTTCCTCCCGCGACGGGTGGCCGGGCTGGCAGGACCTAGAAGCCCTTGACGCGGAACAGGCTCGTGACGCTCTCGTTGGTGTTAATTCGCTGGATCGCCTGACCGAGGAGCGACGCGATGCTCAGCACCGTCACCGGCAGCCCATCCGGTTTCACCGGCGTGGAATTGGTCGTAATGAGTTCGTCGATGAGGCCGTTCTTCAGCCGCTCGATCGCCAATTCGTTGAGAATGCAATGACTCACCGCCGCGCGAATGCTGCGTGCGCCGTGCTCGCGGAGGATCTTCGCCGCCGCAATCAGGGTGCCGGCGGTTTCCGTGATATCGTCGACCAGCAGGACATCGCAGCCGGCGACCTCGCCCACCACGTTGATCGCCTCAACCTTGGTGGCGCTCTTGCGCTTCTTGGCCACGAGGGCCAGTCCGACGCCCATGATATCCGCGTAGGCCGCGGCCATTTTCATCCCGCCCACATCCGGCGAGCACACGACGAGATTCTCGGTCTTCATCTTGGCGAAGTGCTCGAAGAACACCGGCGAGGCAAAGAGGTGATCCACCGGGATGTCGAAAAAGCCCTGAATCTGCTGGCTGTGCAGATCCATCGTCAGGATTCGCGTGGCACCCGCCGCGACGAGAAGATTGGCGACCAGCTTCGCCGTGATCGGGACGCGCGGCTGGTCTTTGCGATCCTGGCGCGCGTAGCCGTAGAACGGCAGCACCGCGGTAATCCGCTGCGCCGACGCGCGCCGGGCGGCGTCGATCATGATCAGCAACTCCACGAGGTTGTGATTGGTCGGCGGGCACGTCGACTGGATGATGAACACATCCTGGCCGCGCACATTCTCGTTGATCTTCACGAACGACTCACCGTCCGGAAAGCTCGTCACCGTCGCCTCGCCCAGCGGCTCCCCGATGGAACGGCAGATTTCCTCGGCAAGAGGACGATTGGAGTTCCCGGTGAAGATCTTAAGTCGCGACTCGCTCATTAATTCGCCATCTTGTGATGGAGGTGGTCAGGAGGAAGACTTTTTTGCGGGGTCCAGCGCCGACTCCAAGCCATCCACACGGCGAAACAGTTCCGGCAACCGCTGCTGCAGCACCGCAATCCGGCGCTCGAGCAGGAAGGGCACGGCCGGAGTGCCATTGACAAACGCTCCTGCGGCCACGTCCGACGTGATTCCCGCCTGGCCGCCGGCCTTGGCCCCCTTGCCGATCGTGATGTGACCGCCGATGCCGGCCTGGCCACCCAGCACCACGTAATCCTCGATCTTCGTGCTACCGGAGATCCCAACCTGCGCACACAGCAGGCAATGTCGACCCACGATCACGTTGTGAGCGATTTGGACCAGATTATCGATTTTCGTACCCTCGCCCACCACGGTCTGGCTGAAGCGGGCCCGATCCAGGGTACTGTTTGCCCCGATCTCCACATCGTCGCCAACGATCACATTTCCAACCTGGGGAATCTTTTCATGGCGCCCCTGCACGAATTCATAGCCGAAACCGTCGGAACCGATCACCACCCCGGCCTGCAGCCGCACGCGGGCGCCGAGCCGGCACTCGGCCGCCACCACCACCCCCGGCATCAACCAACAATCGTCGCCGATGATCGCCTCGCGGCCGACAAAGACCTGGGCCTGCAAATGCGTCCGCTCCCCCACCACCGCGCCAGCCTCGACAACGCACAACGGTCCGACCGTCGCCGTCGTTGCCACCTTGGCGCCCGGGGCCACGGAAGCCGACGGATGAATGCCCGGTGCGGGCTTCGGCCAGAGCGTCTGCTCGATGCGGGCACACAACCGGGCGAGCGCTGCCGACGGATTCTCGAGGAGGAGAAAAAGCTGGTTGGCCCCCGGCTCGCCAACGTAGTCAGGCGGCAGGAGAACGACCGACGCCTTCGACGGAGCCACGTCGTTCTTGTATTTCGCATTGCCGAGAAAGGAGAGGTCCCCCGGTGCGGCGGCGGCGAGCGCGGCAATTCCACGAATCGTGTCCGTCGTTGCCCCACGCATAGCTTTGG
>CAINHV010000340.1 GCA_903848965.1 uncultured Opitutia bacterium
ACTCTTTCCCTACACGACGCTCTTCCGATCTGCCGGCCTCCGCCGCCAACTCGCGAAGACCCTGGTGCTCGTGATTTCGAAATCCGGCGGGACCGCGGAAACGCGCAACGGCATGCTCGAGGCGATCGCCGGGTTCCAAGCTGAGAAGCTCGACCATCGGAAGCATTTTGTCGCCGTGACCGGCGAGGGTTCAAAACTCGATCAGGTCGCCACGGCCGGGGGCTGGCTCGCCCGGTTCCCCATGTGGGATTGGGTGGGCGGCCGGACGAGTGAGCTCAGCGCCGTCGGCCTGCTGCCCGCCGCGCTTCAGGGCATCGCGATCCAGCCGCTCCTCGATGGCGCCGCGGCGATGGACGATGTCACGCGTTACCCGGTGACGGCGCAGAACCCCGCCGCGCTGATGGCGTTGATGTGGCATTTCGCCAGCGACGGCCGCGGGGCCAAGGACATGGTCGTCCTGCCCTACAAGGACCGGCTGCTGCTTTTCTCCCGTTACCTGCAACAACTCGTGATGGAGTCGATCGGCAAGGAATTCGATCTCACTGGCCGCGTGGTGAACCAGGGTCTCTCGGTGTACGGCAACAAGGGCTCGACCGATCAGCATGCCTACGTGCAGCAGCTCCGCGAAGGCGTGAACAATTTCTTCGTGACCTTCATCGAGGTGCTGAAGGACCGCGAGGCGAAGACCTCGCTTGAGGTTGATCCCGGTGTCACCAGCGGCGACTACCTGCAGGGCTTCCTGCTCGGCACCCGCGAGGCGCTGACCGAGAAGCATCGCCACTCGATCACGCTCACAGTGCCGGATGTGTCGCCGCGCACCCTCGGCATGCTGATCGCGCTCTATGAACGCGCGGTGGGACTCTATGCCTCGCTGGTCGGCATCAACGCGTACCATCAGCCCGGCGTCGAGGCGGGCAAGAAGGCCGCCACCGGGGTGATTGCCCTGAAGCGCCAGATTATTGAGGCCCTCACCGCCAAGGCCGGCACTTCGTTCACCGCCGAGAAACTGGCCCGCGCGATCGGCTCGCCGGCGCAGACGGAACTCGTCTTCAAAATACTCGAGCACCTCGCCGCCAACCAGAGCAGCGGCGTGCGGAAGCGGCTGCGGCAGCCGTGGTTCGAGGCCCAGTACCGGCTCGCGGCCCAGGGCTGATGAAAGAAACTGGCTCGTCGCAGGCGCGCAGTCTCGCTGCGCGTTTGCCTTCCCCGCTCGAGATTCCCGGTCTCCCCCTTTGCAATCCCCAGCCCGATCTTGCAGAACCCCGTTTCGGCTGTATTAATCAGTCCACCATGACCTCGCTCAAGAAAACCGTCCTCGTCGTTCTCCTCACGTCGCTTGGCGCTTTATTGGGCGCTTGCTCGACCAACGGCCCGAAGAAGTCCGCCATTCCATGGAGCGCTCCGGCCTCCTGGGAAGGCCAGATCCCCGGCATGGGTCAGTCGATGGGGCGCTGATTCGCCCGCCTTGCCCACTCTGGGCTCTCTTCCAAATCCGGCCTCGGGCCGGATTTTTTGTTGGGCCGCCACGCTGCGGCCCGCAATGTGGTCGCGCGGGCCGGACGCCCGCCCTCATGCCCGACGCGCCCCCCATCAATTCCTCTCTCACGCCACAGCCCGGGCATCTCTATGTCGTGGCGACGCCCATCGGGAACCTCGCTGACTTGACCGAGCGCGCCCGCGCCATTCTTGGTGCCGTTGACCTGATTGCCTGCGAGGACACCCGAACCACCGGTGCGATGCTCACGCGTTTCGGTCTGCATCGGCCACTCGTCGCCTATCACGAGCACAACGAAACCGTCGCCGCGGTCCAACTCGCCGATCAAATCGCAGCCGGCAAGTCCGTGGCCGTGGTCAGCGATGCCGGCACGCCGGGGCTGAGCGACCCCGGTTTTCGCATCGTCCGCGAATGCCGCCGGCGCGGCCTGCCGGTCGTGCCCGTGCCGGGACCCAGCGCGCTGATCGCCGTCCTCAGTGCGAGCGGTCTACCGACGAACGGATTCCTTTTCGTCGGGTTCCTGCCCGCGAAGACCGCGGCCCGGACCGGCTTCTTCAGCCAATATCGGGATTTCGATTACACCCTCGCACTCTACGAAAGCTGCCATCGGATCGACAAGGCCATCACGGACGTCGTCGCGACCCTCGGGGACGATCGCGTGATTTGCGTGGCGAAGGAAGTCACGAAGCTCCACGAGGCCTTTTTCGTCGGCCGCGCCGCCGAGGTTCAGGCCCGGCTCGCCAAGGCGTCGCTCAAGGGCGAGTTCGTCCTGCTCATTGCGCCCAAGGATTTCGTCCTCTGACCGTGGCCTCCCCCCCCGTCGCCATCATCGATCTCGGCAGCAACTCGATCAAGTTGCTCGTCGCCACGCGGACCCCCGGCGGTGACGTCCAAGCGCTGAAGCTGCGCACCCTCGACGCGCGAATCGGCGCCGGGATCAGTCGCGCCCACCCGGTGCTCGGCGAGGCCGGCATGGAAGCCGCCATCGAGGCGATCCAGGCGCTGTTGCTTGAAGCCGAGGCCTTGCACTGCGACCGCCACGTACTCGTTGCCACCAGCGCTGTCCGGGATGCCGGGAATGGGTCGGAATTCGCGCGCCGGGTTAAGAACGCCACGGGGCACCCGCTGCGGATCCTGTCCGGCGAAGAAGAGGCGAATCTCATCGGCCGCGGCCTGACCGCCGATCCGGCGCTCACGAATTGGAAAGAATTTTACGTGTTCGATCTCGGTGGCGGCAGCCTCGAGTGCCTCGCATTTCGCGGACGCCGGACGGAGCAAGCCGTTTCGCTGCAACTCGGCTGTGTGCGATTGACGGAACAGTTCGTGCCCGATCCCGCGGCTCCGTTCCCCGTCGCGGTCGTGCCCAGGATTCAGGAGTTCATTCGAGGAACGCTCAAGAACGCCGGGTTCGCCTTTTCCCTGCCCGGGGGGGCCTCGGCCGTCGGCACGGGCGGAACCGTAACCACGGCCCGCGCCATTCTCGGGGCGCGGGCGGGCCAGGCGTTCGATACTTCGGTTCCCGTGATCTCCACGCCGCAGCTGCGCGGGCTTTTCGACCTTCTCGCGCCGCTCACGCTCGATGAACGGCGCCGCATTCCCGGCCTGCCCCCCGGCCGGGCTGACGTCTTTCCCATCGCGGTGCTGACCCTGGTGACCGTGGCCGAGGCCGGAGGACTGGCGAGTTTTCACAACTCCCTCTGCAACCTACGCCACGGCCTCGCCGCCGAAGTTCTCGGTTAAACGGAGGTCGTCATTCGAGTAGCAACGAGCGCCCGCGAGTTGACCCACCATTCATCAACTCGCGGGCGCTCGTTGCCACCCAAAGTCCCGGCGGCGATGCGAGCCACTACACCAGCCTAGTCGCGCGGCTCGTGCTCGTGAAACGGCGGGGGCACTGGCTTGCGTCGCGCCTTCGAGGGCGCGGCGATTCGGTCGGCTGCCTTGGTCGCGGCTTTCGCGACCTTCCGCAATTGGGCAATCTGGGCCTCGAAATCGTCCGGCAGCGGCGCGCGCAAATCGAGCACCTTGCCGCTGATCGGATGCTTCAGCACGAGGTGCTCGGCGTGCAGCATCACCCGCGGGGGCTGCACCTTCAGCCGCGGATCTTCCTTCCAGCCATAAAGGGGATCGCCGAGTACCGGGAAGCCAAGCGACTTCAGGTGCACTCGAATCTGGTGCGTCCGGCCCGTTAAAATCTGCAGCCGCATCAGCGCGGCAACCTTGCCGAACGCCTCGACCCGTTCCCAATCCGTGCGGGCCACCTTGCCGCCTTCGGCGACCGTCATGCGGTGGCGATGCGTTGGATGCCGCGCGATGGCTTTGTCGATCGTCCCGCTGAGCAGCGGAGGAACCCCCGCGACCAGGGCAAGGTACTCCTTCTTCAGGGTGCGGGTCGCAAACTGATCGGCCAGCGCGCGATGCGCCTTGTCGGACTTGGCCACCACGATTACGCCCGTCGTTTCCTTGTCCAGCCGGTGCACGATGCCAGGGCGCTCGACCCCGCCGATGCCGCTTAGGCTGCCCGCGCAGTGCGACAGCAGCGCATGGACCAGCGTGTCCTCACCGGTGGCCGCACCGGGATGCACGACCATCCCCGACGGTTTGTTGACCGCCAGCATGTGCCGATCCTCGAACAACACATCCAACGGAATGTCCGCGGGCGTCATGTCGGTCGGCGTGGTTTCCGGAAAGGAGAACTCGATCACATCCCCGCCGAAGACGTAATCGTCGCGCTTAAGCGACTTGCCCGCCCGGATCACGAGTCCGAGATCGAAGGTGCGCTGCAGGGCGGTCCGGCTGTGATCCGGGAAGGCCAGGGCCAGCGCCTTGTCGGCGCGAAGCCGGCGGATGCCCTCGGGAACAGTGTAGATCTCAGCCATGGTCGTCCTTTACTTGCCGCCGATACCCGGGCGACGCGACAGGAAAACCGCCGGCACCTGCCGGCCCTTCGCCGACTCAGAGCTTCTCGCCGCAATACTTGCAGTAGCTGGCGTCGTCGGCGTGGTCGCCACGGCCACAGGCGGGACAAGCCTGGGTGTTGCGCGACTTCCGCTGCGCCTCGGCCAGCTCGATGGTCACAATGCCCGTCGGCACGGCGAGGATGCCATAACCGGCAATCATCAGCAGCGAGGCAATGATTCGACCGAGGGGGCTTTGCGGGGCGATGTCGCCATAGCCGACGGTCGTCATGGTGACGATGGCCCAGTAGATGGACGTGGGGATGCTGGTGAAGCCGGAGGCCTCGCCTTCGACGAGATACATGAGCGCGCCAAAAATCAGCACGACCGTGATCACGGCTCCGAGAAAAATCGTGATCTTCCGGGCGCTCGCCTTCAGCGCCGCCTGCAGCAAGGCCGCTTCGCCGACGAAATGGGTGAGTTTGAAGATCCGGAACACCCGCAGCAGCCGCAACGCCCGCACAACCTGAAGTGACTGCGCGCCGGCAATGAAGAGGCTCAGGTAGGTGGGCAGAATCGCGAGGAGATCGACGAGTCCGTAAAAGCTGAGGGCATAGCGCCAGGGCCGGCGCACCGCGATGAGACGGAGCAGGTACTCGAATGTGAACAGGGCGGTAATCCCCCACTCGACCGCCCGCAGGAGGCCGCCAAAGCGATCCCGGACGGCGTGAATACTCTCGAGCGAAACGGCGATCACGCTGAACACGATCACGACCAGGAGAACAGAATCGAAGCGCCGGCCGGCCGGGGTGTCCGCTTCGAAAACGACCGTGTGAAGTTGCTGCCGCCAATCCGACGCGCCGGCCGACGGACGCTCGATCGCGGCAGGCCGGGAGGAAGCCGGGGGCACCGGAAGGGACGGATCGGTGGGATTCTCCTTCATGAGGCGCGGACCGCGGACCATTTTCGCATGAACGGCAACCGTGCCCGGCACCGACTGGACCGCAAGCATCGAGGCAGCCGGGCCGACGAGCCGCCCGAACAACCCGGCGCGGTCCACCGCCGGCATGAGGCGGATGGCCTGTGTTTCCGTGGCTGCGAGCGTGAGCGAGTGGCAGCGCAGCATTCGCTCCGTGCTTCGCGCTTTGCCACTCGCTCACGCTCGCGGCCACAAGGAAGAGCAATCCCGCCAGGGCGCTCCACTGCCTGCACAGCCATCAACCTAGAATCCGCCGCGCAGCGAAATCACGAAGCTCGCGGCCCCGTCGCCATTCAGCAGGAGCTTTCGCTCTTCATACTCGAAACG
>CAINHV010000341.1 GCA_903848965.1 uncultured Opitutia bacterium
GAAAACGCCAGCGCCGTGGCACGGGTCTCCCGACCCGTGAAAACCCGATCGAAGTCCGATTCGTTCTCATGGGTCAGGAGACCCATGCTACTTTCCGAGCGCTTTCGGATCCAACACCACGTGCCGGATCCGCTCCCGGCGCCAGGTGTAGGTAAGATGGATCAAGCCGTCGCTCGTCTGAATGACGGCGGGATAAGAATAACCATGCTGCGCGCCGTCGGTCTCGAGCACCACGACATCGGTCCAGTCGCGGCCATTCTCCGAGATCGCCACCTGCAGCGGCGAGCGCGGTCCGTTCTTCCCATCCGGCTGCCGGTGCGTCGGATTGTACACGAGCACATGGCGACCGTCCGTCAGGGTCACCGCATCGGTGCCCGAGTTCGGATTTGCCAGCTTCGTCGCCTCGACGCGGCTCCAGGTCCGACCCTGATCCGCGGACCAGCTCGTGACGAGCACGTCGTCCTTGCTGCGCGCGAGAATCTGCAGCCGGCCGTCGCGATGCTGTAGGAAACTCGGCTGGATCGCGTTGAACTCCTGCTGCGTGTGAATCGGACCGATGACTTCCCACGTCCGACCAAGATCGCGGGTGCGCTCGAAGTGAATCGTCCAGCCCGTGTCCGGGCTTTCGTTGCTCGTCGGACACAGGATGGAACCGTCGGCGAGTTGGATCGGCTTGTTCTTGATCGGGCCCAGCACGCCTTCGGGCAACCGGCGCGGCTCGGACCAGGTCCGCCCGTCGTCGGTCGAGGTCGTAAGCATGCCCCACCAGGTCTGCGGCGTCGGACCAGCCTTGTAGAAAAGCAGCAACGGCCCCTCGCGGGGCTGAAACAGGACCGGATTCCAGGTGGGCTGACGGACGACTGTGCCATCGACGCGCCGATGCTGGATGCCGTTGGCCACTTCAACCGGCGCGCTCCAGCGCCCGCCCTCGTGGCGCGAGATCCAGATGCCAACGTCCGGGTGCTTCTCGTGCGTGCCGCCAAAGAACGCCGTCAGCAACGTGCCGGCCGACGACTCGACGAGGGTCGAGGCATGGCACTGCGGAAACGACGCGTGCTCGTAAATGAACTCACTCGTGCGCACGGCCGGCGACGTGGCCGCACCCAAACTGGACGCGAAGCCGGCGACCAACAGGGCGGCGGGGAAGACCACCCATCGGGAAAACAGTTTCATCTGCGATCGCATAAGCGATGCGGCGCGCAGGAAGAAGCCCGAAACCGCGGACTGGCCCCCGGGGGGTGGCACGGGAGGTGGCACGGGTCTCCCGACCCGTGAAAACCGGATCGAAGTCCGATCCGTATTCATGGGTCGGGAGACCCATGCTACTTCACTTGCTCCTTGCCTCCAAATCGCTCTGCGTACGGCCGCCCCCGATCATGCTTCCCCGCGTGCGAATCTCCTTCTTCCTTCGGTTGGCCGGCCCGCTGGCGGTGCTCGTCCTCGGGGCGCTTCAACCCGCGGGCGCTGCCGAAAGCGATGAGACCACGGAGCCGCTCCAGACGATCCGCGTCGAGGATCGCATCATCCTCACCGTCGGTACCAGCAACCTCGGGCTGGTCGAGGCCATCGTCCTGAGTCCGATCGCCGTGAAGAAGGAAACCGTGAAGCCGGGCCACACCAGCCTCGCCCATGTGTTGATTTCGCCTCTGTGGATCAAGGAGGGCGATTCCGAGCGGCCGGCCTTCATCGTCGTCCGACCCTATATCAACGTGTCTCATGGCCGCGTCCGGCGCTTCGCCCTGATGCGGCCGGACGGCGAGACCATCAACCGGCCGGAACAGATGACGCCGGACTGTCGCTGGGTCCTCACCCTCGAGTTCAGTCACGCGCTGCCGCAGCGGTTCACGGTGAACGTCACCATGGGCCAGCCCACCGGCATCGAGGCGAACGCGGAACTCCTCTACACGCCGAGCAATGACGGGCAGCCGCTGCGTTCCGGTCCGCCCGAGACGTTCCACACCGTGATGCGCGTGAAGGTCGAACCCTCGCTCGATCCCTGGGAAATCCGGCAGGGCGACCAGGTCCTGCCGCGCGCCGATTCGTCGTCCGTGAACCTCGAGCGCAATGTCGCGCATCGGATCCGCTTCGGGGTGGAGCGGAACGATCCCAACTAGGTGCCCGGGGTGGCACGGGTCTCCCGACCCGTGGAGATCGTACGGTTGCCGGAAGGAATTTCATGGGTCAGGAGCCCCATGCCACGGCCAACGCCGCCCCCCACCCGGCCCTTCCGCCTGAAGGCGGAACTACCAACCCGGAGGAAATCCGAGTCGGTTTCGCGGGCTCGCCAACCCCGGCGTTGCACGGCGCGAAATTTCGGTCGAAGGTACCGCGCCCCATGATCCCCGCTGCGTCCTTGCTCACCCTGCTGGCTGCACTTCTGGCCGACACCGCCCGGGCCGCGTCGGTGGATTACGTTCACGACGTCAAACCGCTGCTCACCCAGCACTGCTCGCGCTGCCACGGCGAGTCGAAGATTGAGGGCGGCCTCCGACTCGACACGGCGGAAAGCCTGTTCGCAGGCGGCGACAGCGGCGACATCGTCGTCGCGGGTGAAAGCGGATCGAGTCTGTTGATGCGCGTCATCACGGGCACCCACCGGGACATCCCGGCGATGCCGTACAAGAAGCCGCCGCTGGAGGACACGGAGATTGCGATTCTCAAGGCCTGGATCGACGAAGGCGCAAAAGGCGCCCCGGCGAACGAGGAGCCCGGGGTGTATCGACATTGGTCGTTCGAGCCCGCGGTTCATCCCGCCGCGCCGGTGGTGCAGCGCGCCGCCTGGCCGCGCAACCCGATCGACTCCTTCATCCTCGCCCGGCTGGAGGCGCAGAAAATCACGCCGGCCCCCGAGGCGGATCGCATTACGCTGCTCCGCCGGGTCTCCCTCGATCTCACCGGCCTGCCGCCGACACCGGCCGAACTCGAAGCCTTTCTCGGAGACGCCGCGACCGACGCCTATGAGCGCGCCGTCGACCGGCTGCTCGCCTCGCCGCATCACGGCGAACGCTGGGCGCGCCCGTGGCTCGACGCCGCCCGCTATGCCGATTCCAACGGCTACAGCATCGACGCCCCGCGGCAGATTTGGAAATACCGCGACTGGGTCGTCGCCGCGTTGAATCGCGACCTGCCTTACAACCAGTTCGTCATCGAGCAGCTCGCCGGCGATCTCCTGCCCAAGGCGACGGTCGAGCAGAAGGTCGCCACCGGCTTCAATCGCAACACCCAGATCAACCAGGAAGGCGGCATCGATCCCGAGCAGTTCCGGATCGAGGGCGTGCTCGATCGGGTGAACACGTTCGGCGCCTCGTTCCTCGGGCTGACCGTCGGTTGCGCCCAATGCCACGACCACAAGTTCGATCCGATCTCGCAGCGCGACTACTACCAGCTCTTCGCCTTCTTCAACAACACGGTCGACGACGGCCACGGCCAGACCACGCCCGGCGGCACCCTGGCGTTTCCGGACGAGTCGATCAGCCGCGAATCCCAGGAGCGCGAACTCGAGGAGGCCCGGACCGCGATGGAGCGCTATGTCAACGGCCGCGGCCAGGCCGTGATCCAGTGGCTCGATGGCATGGCGCCCGAGGAGCGCGCCCAGGCGGCGCGGAACGTGCGCGTCCTTTTCGGCATTCCGTGGGATCAGTTGACGCTCGGCCAGAAGCGGACGGCCTACGGCGCGTTCAAGCCCGACGACAAGGAGTTCGCGGCGATCGACAAAAAATTCGCTGAATTGGAAAAAGCGAAGCCGCAGCCGGTCACGACCCTCGTGATGTCGGAGCTGCCGAAGTCGCGCGAAAGCTACCTCTTCATCAAGGGCGACTTCACCCGCCGCGGCGAACCGGTCGCGCCGCGCACGCCGGCCATCTTTCCGCCGGTCGCCGCCGCGCAACCGACGCGGCTCGATCTCGCGCAATGGACCGTGACCACGGCGCAGCCGCTCTCGACCCGCGTCATCGTCAACCGGATCTGGCAGCAGTATTTCGGCCGCGGCCTGGTCGAGACGGAGAACGACTTCGGCACCCAGGGATCGCTCCCTTCGCACCCGGAGTTGCTCGACTGGCTGGCGACGGAGCTCGTCGCCCGCGAGTGGAGCCTGAAGGCGATGCACCGCCTGATCGTGACATCGGCCACCTACCGGCAGTCGTCGCGCGCCCGGCCCGATCTCGAGACCGTCGATCCCGTGAACCGTCTGCTCGCCCGGCAGTCGCGGTTGCGGCTCGAGGGCGAATTGATCCGCGATGTCGCGCTCGCCGCCAGCGGCCTCCTCACCCCGAAGCTCGGCGGACCGCCGGTCTTTCCCCCGCAACCCGACGGCGTCATGACGCTGGGGCAATTGAAACGGAGCTGGGTGCCGAGCAACGGGCCCGATCGCTATCGGCGCGGCCTCTACACGCATCTCTGGCGGGCGACGCCGCATCCGGCGCTCGCCGTCTTCGATGCGCCCGACGGCTTCAGCGCCTGCACCCGGCGGCTGCGTTCCAACACCCCGCTCCAGGCGCTCACGCTCCTCAACGACGCCCAATTCTTCGAGTTTGCCGGCGCCCTCGCGCAGCGCGTGCAAGCTGAGGGGCCGCCCGACCCGGCCGGAAAAATCGCGTTCGCCTTCCGGCTTTGCGTTGCCCGTCCGCCGCGGGCCACCGAGCTGGAGCGCTTGCAGACGCTGTTCGAGCACACCCTCGCGGACTCCACTGGCGAGCCCGCCCAGCGACAGACCGAGGCGTGGACCACGGTGGCCCGCGTGCTCCTGAATCTCGATGAAGCCATCACCCGGGAGTAAAAACCCGCCCCTCGCGCACGCCCGCAGCCACCCCATGAATCCCCTTTCCCCCGCCGAGCACGCGCAGCGCCTGACCCGCCGGCATTTCTTCAGCCGGTGCGGCATGGGCCTGGGAGGCATCGCGCTCGCGTCGCTGCTCGGTTCGAAACGATTGAGCGGCGGCGAGGCGTCCCCGCTCGTGAATCCGCTGGCGCCGAAGCGGCCACATTTCGCGCCGAAGGCGAAGAACATCATCTATCTCTTCATGGCCGGCGGGCCGAGTCAGCTCGATCTGTTCGACTACAAACCGCGCCTGCTGGAGCTGAACGGCCAGCCGATCCCGCCGTCGTTCATCGAGGGCAAGCGCTTCGCCTTCATGGACACGAGCCACGGCACGAAGCTGCTCGGCTCGCGGCGCCAGTTCACGCGCCATGGCCAAAGCGGTGCGTGGGTCTCGGATCTCTTTCCCCACACCGCCGGGATCGTCGACGACATCACGCTGGTCCACACCTGCGCCGCCGACCTGTTCAACCACGCCCCCGCGAAATTGTTCATGAACACCGGCTCGGGCCAGTTCGGCCGGCCGAGCATGGGTTCGTGGGTCAACTACGGGCTCGGCAGCGAGGCGCAGGATCTCCCGGGTTTCGTGGTCCTGCAATCCGGTCCGCGCGGCCCCCGTGGCGGCGCCGTCAACTGGGGCTCCGGTTTCCTGCCCACGACGTTCCAAGGCGTGCCTTTTCGCGGCAACGGCGAGCCCATCCTCGATCTCACGACGCCGGCCGGGGTGTCCGCGGCGCGGCAGCGGCAGACGATCGATGCGATTCGCGATCTCAACCTGCAACACGCCGTCGAGACCGGCGACGCGGAGATTCACACCCGCATCGCGGCCTATGAGATGGCGGCGCAGATGCAGACGAGCGCGCCGGACTTGATCGATCTCTCCGCCGAGAGCGCCGCGACGCTCCAGCTCTATGGCGTGGAAAAGGACGAGCCGTCCTTCGGCCGGAACTGCCTGCTGGCGCGCCGGCTGATCGAGCGCGGCTCGCGGTTCGTGCAGCTCTATCACAGCAGTTGGGACAGCCACGGCGGTCCGGGCGAGAACCTGCAGGGCGACTTCGAGAAGACCTGCCGCGAGGTGGATCAGGGCCAGGCCGCGCTGGTGAAGGATCTCAAGCAACGCGGGCTGCTGAAGGACACGCTCGTCGTGTGGGGTGGCGAATTCGGCCGGACGCCGATGGGCGAGAATCGCGACACCACCGGACGCAATCATCACATCGATGCGTTCACGATGTGGTTTGCCGGCGGCGGCGTGAAGGCCGGCGCCCACCTCGGGGCCACCGATGAACTCGGCTTCAACCCCATCGAGGATCGCGCCCATGTGCATGACATCCACGCGACGCTCCTGCACCTGTTGGGCATGGATCACACGCAGCTGACCTTCCATTTCCAAGGCCGCGACTTCCGACTCACCGACGTCCACGGCAAGGTGCTGACGAAACTGCTGGCTTAGACGGAGCGACTCATGCCGTAGCGCCAGTCTCCGACTGGCGACGATCAACACGATCGGGGATCGATCGCCTCGTGATCGGGTCTTCGCCGGTCGAAGAACGGCGCTACGCCGGAAAATAATCGCCACCTCGTGCCGGACGGTTCATTTCTAGGCGGTCAGTGTTTGGCACCCGCTACTCCCCTTCAACCCCCGTCTGATGAAAAACTCCCTCCCGTCATCCCGCCGTGATTTTATCAAGGCGTCCCTCGCCGCCGCCGTGTGCAGCGGCAGCCTGGGCTCCCTCGCCCGTGCCGCCGCGACCCCGGCCGGCACGCGCCGCTACCTCTACGTCGCGGTCCCCGCCATCCGCAACTACCTCGAGCGCGGCGGCCATGGCATCCTGGTGTTCGATATCGATAACGGCCACAAGTTCGTGAAGCGCATCCCCGCCATGGGGCTCGCCAAGGACGGCCGGCCGCAGAACGTCAAAGGCTGCGTCGCCAGCGGCGTCACCGGCCGGATCTACGTCAGCACCCTGGATTTCATGGCCTGCACCGACATGGTGACGGACAAGATCCTTTGGGAGAAAAAATACGAGGGCGGCTGCGACCGCATGGCGATCACGCCCGACGGCAAGGTCATTTACATGCCGGGGCTCGAGAAGGACCACTGGCTCGTCCTCGACGCCATGACGGGCGACCTCATCAAGAAGATCGATATCGTCGCCGCCTCGCACAACACGCTGATCAGCATCGACGGCAAATACGCCTTCCTCGCCGGCCTCAAGAACCCGAGCCTGCGCGTCGCCGACACGAAGACGCACACGATCGTCAGGGAAGTCGGCCCGTTCACCGCCGCCATCCGGCCCTTCACCGTCAACGGCAAGGGCACGCTCGCGTACGTCAACGTCAACGGCCTCCTCGGCTTCGAGATCGGCGACATCACGACCGGCAAGTTCCTCCACCGCGTCGAGGTCAAGGGCTTCAACATCGGCGTCCCGAAGCGGCATGGCTGTCCAAGCCACGGCATCGGCCTCACTCCGAACGAGAAGGAAGTCTGGGTCTGCGACGGCCCGAACCAGCGGCTGCATATCTTCGACAACACCGTCATGCCGCCGAAGCAGGTCGCCAGCATCGAGGTGAGGGATGACCCAGGTTGGATCACCTTCAGCCTCGACGGGAAAGTGGCCTATCCGTCCACCGGCGAAGTCATCGACATCGCCACACGGAAAGTCGTGGCGACCCTCACGGACGAAACCGGCGCCGCCGTGCACAGCGAGAAGCTGGTCGAGATCCACTTCGCCAACGGCAAGCCCGTGCGCAATGGCGATCAGTTCGGCATCGGCCGCGTGACCTGAGCCGTCCGCCACCTCTCGGTTTTACGAACTTCCCGGGCTCGCTGCCCGGGAAGTTTTTTTTGGCCCAGGCGTGGCTGGCCCGCATGCTGTGGCATGGGTCTCCAGACCCATGATCCGGAGCGCGCGCCACCCTTAACGCTGCCCGCAAGGATGCGACGGCGACTTGGCCTTCCGATTCCTCTTCCGCCTTCCGTCCGGCACCGTCCTCGGACTCACTTGTGGCACCCCCCGATGCGCCCACTCCTCCTACTCTCCGCCTTGCTCGCCCCGCTGGCCCTTTCTGCCGCCGTCGTTCCCGTCCCGACCGAGATCGTGCCGCAGCGCATCCCCGGGGCGAAGCCGCGCAATGTCGTCTTCATCCTCACCGACGATCATCGCTACGACGCCATGAGCTTCATGGGGCACCCGTTCGCGCAAACCCCGCAGATGGATGCGATGGCGAAAAACGGCGTTCACCTGCGGAATGCCCTCGTCACGACCGCGCTCTGCTCCCCCAGCCGCGCGTCGATCCTCACCGGGCTCTACACCTTTCGTCACCGCGTCATCGACAACAACCGCGCCATCCCCGCCGGCACGGTTTACTTTCCGCAGTATCTGCGCGCCGCCGGCTACGCCACGGCCTTCATCGGCAAGTGGCACATGGGCGGCGAATCGGACGATCCGCAGCCGGGCTTCGATCGCTGGGTGAGCTTCCGCGGCCAGGGCAACTACCTCCCCCCAACCCCCGAATACACGCTCAACGTGGACGGTCAGCGCGTGCCCCAGAAGGGCTACATCACCGACGAGCTCACCGACTATGCGATCGACTGGCTCAAGCAGCAGAAGCCGGCCGAGAAACCGTTCTTCCTCTATCTCTCGCACAAGGCGGTCCACGCGAACTTCACCCCGGCACCGCGCCACGAGGGCCGGGCCGCGAACCTTCCCTACCAGCGCCCCGCGACCGCGGCGCCGACCACCGATGGCTACGTGCCGCGCTGGGTGCGCGACCAGCGCAACAGCTGGCACGGGATCGACTTTCCCTATCACAGCGCCCTCGACATCGAGCAATACTACAAGCGCTACTGCGAAACGCTCGGGGCCGTCGACGACGGCATCGGCCGCGTGATGGATCAGTTGAAGGCGATGGGCATCTATGACGACACCCTCGTGCTCTACATGGGCGACAATGGATTCATGTTCGGCGAGCACGGCCTGATCGACAAACGCGTCGCCTACGAAACCTCCATCCGCGTCCCGATGCTGATGCAGTGCCCGCAGCTCTTCCGCGGCGGCACCGTCGTCGATCAGGTCGTGGCCAACATCGATGTCGCCCCGACCGTCATGGAGGCCATGGGACTCGCCCGACCGCCGCACTTCGACGGCCAGAGCTTCCTGCCACTGGCGCAGGGAAAGACGATCCCCTGGCGCGACAGCTTTCTCTACGTCTACTACTGGGAGAAGAATTTCCCCCAGACGCCCACCGTCTTCGCGCTGCGCGGCGAGCAGTACAAGTACATCACGTATTACGGACTCTGGGACACCGATGAGCTTTACGACCTGAAGAACGATCCCGCCGAATCGAAAAACCTCCTCCACGATCCAAAGTTCCGGCCGATGGCGCGCGCGATGGAAACGAAGCTCTACGCGATGATGGACGAACTCGGCGGCATGGACATCCCGCTGAATCCGCCCGCCGGCAACTCGCAGAACCTGCGCCTGCGTTCCCGCGGCGGCGAAAACGCGGCCGACTTTCCCGCTCCGTTCGTCACCGACCAGCCGGTGAACTCGAACGCGAACTAGGCGGTTGGAGTTGAAGTGTAGGGGCGCAGTCTTGCTGCGCCTTTCCTCCGGTTCGGAACGTCGCGGGCGCGCACGAGGCGCGCCCCTACCCGCGTTTCGTAGGGGCGTGGCTCGTCCACGCCCGAATGGCTTTTGTAGGCCAGCGAGCTTGCTCGCGCACGACTCTCTCCCGCTCGCGGCCACGGACGGCGGAATCAAAACGCCCGCCGCCCGGCATACCGTCACTTCTTCGATCGAGTCTTCTGGGCGTTGGCGAGCTCAAGCTCCTCCGCGGAATTTCGCTGTTATCGAGGATGGGCGTTCGTAGCGTGGGCCCATGCTGATCGCCGCGGCCGAGTTGCTCACTCACCTTCACGATCCCGCCTGGATGGTCTTCGACTGCCGGCATGACCTGACAGACTACGCCCGCGGGGCGCGCCTCTACGCGGAGGGCCATGTGCCCGGGGCGTTCTTTGCCCCAGTCGAGACGGCCCTCGCCGGCCCGAAGAACGGCCGGAACGGCCGGCATCCACTCCCCTCGGCCGAGGACTTCGCCGCCTTTCTCAACCGCCACGGCGTCACCCCCGACACGCAGATTGTCGCCTATGACGATGTCGGCGGCCAGTACGCGGCCCGGCTCTGGTGGCTCGCCCGCTGGATTGGGCTCACCCGGGTCGGCGTGCTCGACGGCGGCCTGCCGAAATGGATCGCCGCGGGAAATCCGGTGACCTCCGACGTGCCGCTGCTGCGCGGCCCGGGATCCGTCGTCGCGCGGCCCGATGCCGCACAGTGGATCGACACGGCGGGAGTCCTGCAGGGAATCAACGCCTCATCCTGCCTGGTGCTCGACGCTCGCACGCCGGAGCGCTTTCGCGGTGACGTCGAACCGATCGATCCGGTCGCCGGCCGGATCCCCTCCGCGCAGAATCGCTTCTTCAAGACCAACCTGAACCCCGACCTCACGTTGCGCCCGGCCGCGGAACTGCGCCGCGAATTCGAGACCATCCTCAGCGGGCGTCCGCCGGGACAGGTGATTCACCAGTGCGGCTCAGGTGTGACCGCGTGCATGAACCTCCTGGTGATGGAGCACGCCGGCCTCACGGGATCCCGGCTCTATGTCGGATCCTGGAGCGAATGGATTTCCGATCCCACGCGACCCATCGCGCGGGGTTAGGGAATCAAGTAAGAGCCTAGCCAGCCGGGCATGGACGAGCCCCGCCCCTACACGGACTTGGGAGCGCTACGTCCGCATTTCGTTACGCCCGGATTCCGTTACGCCCGCTTTTCGTAACCTATTTCGTAGGGGCGTGCCTCGTGCACGCCCGCGACGGAGTCCGAGTGCGTCCACTCGCGGGCGCCCGTGGCTACGGGTTGGGAAAATCGAAAATCGAGATTCCCAAATCCAAAATCTTCCTAGGCCTTCTTCTTGGCGCGCTTGAACTGCTTGTGCCCGTCTTCCTGCGCCTGCTTGAGCGCCTTCAGGAGCTCGGCGGCTTCGGCGTTCTTGTCGGCCTTGAGCGCCGCCTCGACCTTGGTCACCTGCTCGACGAAGTGCTTCATGCCTTCCTGATAGGCGGCGACAAATTTTTCCTGCTCGGCCGCCGGCACGTCCGCCTTGCGCTTCGGATCGAATTTAACGGCCTCGAGGGAGCGCTCGCGCAGCGTGGCAATCGTCGCGAGGGAATCGGCATTCTTCGCCGGATTGGAAATCTGGCGGGTCAGCTTCCGATAGGCGGTGTTCATCTGCTCCATCGTGTCGTCGAGTTCGGACGGCGAGCTGTCGGCGGCCTGCGTGAACAAGGGCGCGACACAACAAAGGAGGGTGGCCAGGAGGGTGCGGGATTTCATGGGTGATCGAGCGGGAAATGTGGGCGGCTGGCGGCCGGATGCAAGAATTTGGGCCATTCCCGCCCACTTCCCGTTCCGCCTGCCGGCAAAGTTCCCAATTTCCCCGGCGCGCGCCGCAATGTTTCCGGGTCCAAGCTGGAACCGTGCCGTTGACTGTGGGGCCTTCGCTCGTCGACGGCCCGTTTTACCTCGTGCAATTGGGGCCTGCCGACGAGCGCCAGCCCCACCCTGCTCGGTTTCAGTCCGCCCCCTTTGAAACACTTCCGACTGCCCACTACCGAGTGGCAGCCGGCGTCCAAAAAAGGCGCCTTCCCTCCCCGCGGTGCAGTTGCCGGCACGAGCGCCCGCGAATGGCTGCACCGCCCGTCGTTCCACTCGCCCGCGCTCGTGGCTTCGGGAAATGGGTCTTTTAGACCGTCTCTCAGAGCCGCACGTGCCGCAGCCGCAGCGCATTGCTGATCACCGTGATCGAGCTCAGGCTCATCGCGACCCCCGCGAGCATCGGATTGAGCAACCATCCGGTAAACGGATACAGCGCCCCGGCCGCGACCGGGATGCCCGCGAAGTTATAGGCAAAGGCCCAGAACAGATTCTGTTTGATGTTCCGGAGCGTCGCCCGACTCAGCCGGACGGCCCGCGCCATCGCCGCGAGGTCTCCCTGCACGAGGACAATCCCGGCACTGTGCATCGCCACGTCCGTACCGGTGCCCATCGCAATGCCGACGTCCGCCGCCGCCAGCGCCGGCGCATCGTTCATGCCGTCGCCGGCAAACACCACCGACTCGCCGCGGCCGCGATGCTCCCGCACCAGTTCCTGCTTTCGCGCCGGGGTCACCGCCGCGTGATAGCCATCCAGCCCCAGTTCCTTCGCCACGGCACGGGCCGTTTCCTCGCGATCACCCGTGACCATCACCACGCGCAGCCCGAGTTGCTGCAACTCGCGGACCGCGGCCGGCGTGGTCGGCTTGATCGTATCCGCGAGCGCCATCGTCCCCGCCGCGCGGCCATCGACCGTTACCGCCACCAAGGTCGCGGATTCCCCCTCGCCCGCCGTGGCCGCCGCCCGACCGATCACGACATCCTGCCCGCCCACCCGCGCCCGGATGCCCAGGCCCGGTTCGGCGGAAAATTCGGTTGCCGGAAGGCGCGCCAGGCCGCGCTCGTCCGCCGCCGCGACGATCGCCCGGGCCAGCGGGTGCTCGCTCGGCGACTCGGCCGCCGCCGCCAGCGCCACCAAGGCGTCCTCCGTGAAGCCCGCCGCCGGTGTAACCCGAATCACACGCGGCTTCCCGGCGGTGAGTGTGCCCGTCTTGTCGATCAACAGGGTGTTGGCGTGAGCCAGCCGTTCCAGCGCCGCGGCATCCTTGATCAGGATCCCCGCCTGCGCACCGCGGCCAATTCCAGTGATCAGTGACACCGGCGTCGCGAGCCCCAGCGCGCACGGGCAGGCGATGATCAACACGGCCACGGCATTAAGCAGCGCGTGCGGCAAGGCCGGCGCCGGCCCGACCAGCAGCCACGTCACGAACGTAATGACGGACACCGCGATCACGAAGGGGGTGAACCACGCCGAGACCCGATCCGCCAGCCGCGCGATCGGCGCCTCGCTGTTCTGCGCCTCCTCGACCAGCCGGACAATCTGCGCCAGCAGCGTTTCCTGGCCGACGCGATCCGCACTCACGATGACGGAGCCGGTCGTGTTCAGCGTCCCGGCACTGGCGCGATCGCCGGCGCGCTTGGCCACCGGCAGCGGTTCTCCGGTGAGCATGGATTCGTCGATCTCCGTCACGCCGTCCGTGAGCGGCCCATCGACCGGCAAATGCTCGCCCGGTCGCACCCGCAGCCGGTCGCCGACCCGCACGTCCGCGAGCGGGACGTCCGTTTCCCGTCCGTCGGCCTCGACGCGATGCGCCAGCTTGGGCGCGAGATCCATCAACCCGCGAATGGCGGCCTCGGTCCGGGCATGGGCCCGCTGCTCCAGAATCTGGCCCAGCAGCACAATCGCGGTGATGAATGCCACGGCCTCGAAATACAGCGGCAGACCGTGGGCCGTGCGCAGGGCGGCGGGAAAACGATCGCCCCAGCCCACCGCCGCCACGCTGTAGGCATACGCGGCACCCGTGCCGGTGACGACGAGCGTGAACATGTTCGTATCCCGATCGCGGATGGAGATCCACCACCGCCGGTTCAGCGGCGCGCCCGCCCAGAAAAAAATCGGCGTCGTCAGCGCGAGCTGCAGCCAGCCGGGCAGCCGGGGGTCGAAGCGATGAAAGGCCGCCGGCGCGATCATCTCCCCCATCGCCAGCGCCACGACCGGCAATCCGAGGATCAACGCCACCCAAAAACACGGCCGGAGAAAACGCTCGTGCGGCAACCCCATGTACACCGGTTGGTCCGGCGCCGACATCTCCGTCCCGGTCTTCGCCCCGTGACCATGCCCGCCGTGGCCGGACGAGTGGCTTCCGGGAACCTCTGGCCTCGCTGGGATGGACGGTGCGACGGGCTGGGAACGGGAGTGCTTCATACCAGGGAAACGGAGCGGATCTCGGGACCTTACAGACCGCCCAAGGAAACGCGAGTGACCAGAGATCTCAGCCCGGGTTCGTCGTTCCGCCATCAGGAGGAATAGAATACCCATGGAAATTCCCTCCGTTGCGAAATCAACGTGACCGCGCACTCCGCCTCGACCTAGGCTGCGGCTCACCAGATCGGAAGAGCCACGTCTGAACTCCAGTCAC
>CAINHV010000342.1 GCA_903848965.1 uncultured Opitutia bacterium
CCTTGGCGTCTTTGAGCTTCAGCTGCCTGAATCTCCGAATCTCTGTGCCTCTGTGTCTCGATGGTTAGAAATCTCCGAGGTTTGAAGGATTGGGCCCCGCCGACCCAGGCAGTTGCACCACCGAGACACCCCCCCGATCAAATTAGCCATAGCTTTTTGCGAAGCAAAAAGCATAAGGTTTTTGCTCGGCCAAAACCTCTATGAACACCTTCGGCACCCTCTTCACCGTGACCACCTGGGGCGAAAGCCATGGCGCTGGCGTGGGCGCGGTCGTGGATGGCTGTCCGCCGCGGTTGCCGATCGAGGCCGCTGAAATCCAGGCGGAACTGGATCGGCGGCGTCCGGGGCAGAGCGACATCGTGACGCCGCGCAAGGAAGAGGATCGCGTGGAAATCCTCTCGGGTCTCTTCGAAGGCCGCACGGCGGGCACGCCGATTTCGATGCTGGTCCGCAACGCGGATCAGCGTCCCGGCGCCTATGACGAGATGCGGGAAAAATTTCGCCCCTCGCACGCCGATTACACTTATCAGTCCAAGTACGGCATCCGCGATCATCGCGGCGGCGGCCGGAGTTCGGCGCGCGAGACCGTGGGCCGCGTCGCGGCGGGAGCGATTGCGAAGAAAATCCTCTCCCTCGGAGGACAAGCGCAGCACGGGACTCCCGTTGAGATCCGTGCCTACCTCACGCAGGTGCACGACATCGCGGCTCCGGCGGAGGCGCTCGTGGCGTTTCCCTCGCTCGCCGAAGTGGAGGCGACGGCAGTGCGCTGCCCGCATTTGCCGACCGCGCAAAAAATGATCGAGCGGATCAAGGCCGTGCGTTCCGAGGGCGACTCCGTGGGCGGCATCATCGAGTGCCGCGTGCGCGGGGTGCCGGTCGGTCTCGGCGCGCCGGTGTTCGATCGGTTGGAGGCCGATCTCGCCAAGGCGATGCTGTCGTTGCCAGCGACCAAGGGCTTTGAGTTCGGGAGCGGATTTGCCGGCGCGCAGCTCCGCGGCAGCGAACACAACGACCGGTTCGAGTCCCGCGAGGGCCGGGTGCGCACGGTGACGAATCGCAGCGGTGGCACGCAGGGCGGAATCAGCAATGGCGAGGAGATCGTGTTCCGCGTGGCGTTCAAGCCGACCGCCACGATTCTGCGGCCGCAGCAGACCGTGGACATCCACGGGGCCGAAACGGAATTGATCGGCCGCGGCCGTCACGATCCGTGCGTCGTGCCGCGAGCCGTGCCGATCGTCGAGGCGATGGTCGCGCTGGTGCTCGTCGATCACTGGATGCGGCAGCAGGCCCAGTGCGGATCGTTCCGGTTCGAATAGGCCCCGCGCTCCGCGCGCGGCCTGGGGCCGGAGCAGTTTGAGCCTGAAACCAGGAAGCCAGGAAACGATCCCGTGGCTGCAAGCGTGAGCGAGTGGCTGCATCCGCAGATTGCGCAGATTGCGCAGATGGAATCCTATGGAGGGCCGAGCTCCGCCGAGGCCGATTTTAGATCGTTCAACGGTCCGGCCTCGGCGGAGCTCGGCCCTCCAGGGAAGGCTTGGAGATTGGACCCTCTTTCGCGGCTTCGCGGCTTCGCGTGAGAGGATCGCCGCAAACTGACAGCCGTCCAAACCTCTGACTTTTTTCACCACCGAGACACCAAGACACCGAGGTTCAGTGACTCAGGCGTTTAAGACGCATCTCTGATTCGTGGCTTCCTGGCTTCAGGCTCCATCCGGCTGGGATTGTTTCCTCCGGCGGATTGATTTCTTCCTTCTTACTTTTTCTCTCTTACTTTGTCGCCATGGCTGACCAACCACTCGTCTATCTCATCCTCGGTGCCGCCGGATCGGGCCGCCGGGAGGTGCTGACCGATCTCATCGAGGCCGGGCTGACCGAGGGCGATCGGGCGGTGGTCTTGCTCCCAGACGCCGAGCCCGCGCACGAACTCGATGCGAAGCTTCCGCTCGGTCCGCGTTGGACGTGGCCGGGAGGCGACGCGCCGCTGGCCGCCGTGGTGCCTGAGGAGTCCACGCATGTTTTCTTTGTCGCCGACGGGCGCCGCAACCCCATTGACCAAATCGAGGCGTTCAAGAACTGGCTGGCGGCTCACGGCCGGGTGCTGGCCCGGGCGATCTGTGTCGTGAATTGCCAGCTCGGCGAAAAACACCCGCCGCTGCTGGCGTGGTACGAAGGCTGTATTCATTTCGCGGATGTCGTGCTTCTCAACCGCCGCGAAGGGGTGGAAAATAAGTGGCTCAGCGACTTCCTAACTCACTTCAAAAAGCAGTATTATCCCGCGCTGTTCGAGCCGGTGAGAGCGGGCCGGGTGCACAACCCGGTGGCGATTCTCGAGCCCGAGGCGAGGCGGATGTCGCACCTCTTCGACGAGGAGCAGGATTGGATCTTCACCAACGCCGACGGCGAGGTGATCGAGGAGGACGAGGAAACGGACGATGACGAGGAAATCGAAGCCGCTCCCGCCGAGGATCCTTATCTCGTCCGCCGCCTCGGTGGCCGGCGGCAGAAGGAAATCCCGGACATCGCGAAGTTTTTGTAGGATTTTGGATTTTCGATTCTCGATTGAGCAAACCGGCGGATTAAGCGCACAGACGCCAAGGCGCGAAG
>CAINHV010000343.1 GCA_903848965.1 uncultured Opitutia bacterium
AGACGGGTTCTGAGTTGGGAGTTCTGAGTTCGGCGTTGGGAACTCCGAGTTTGGAGTTTGGTTTTCGGCGTTCGGAGTTGATGCGACATCAACCAACTCCGAACCCCGAACTCCGAACCCTGAACCGCCAGCGGCAGAGGCCGCGCGCGGCGCCGCGAAGTGCGGGGTGATTTTCGACCGGTAGCCGAATTCGCGCGGCGAGGGGATCACGGGCGCGACCGGAAACTCGGTCCCCGCCATGTGCTGCAATAGTTCGGCCACCTGCCGGCGCTTCCACGCGAGCTGCGCCGGATAATTGAGATGCTGATACTGGCAGCCTCCGCAGCGGCCGAACAGCGAACACTGGGCCGCCACCCGATCCGGCGAGGGCGTCAGGACCTCGACGAGATCCGCCTCCGAGAAATTCTTGTGATTGCGAAACACCCGCACCCGCACGCGTTCGCCCGGCAGCGTGAACGGCACCATCACGACCCACCCACCCTCACGGGCGGCGGGAGCGGCCTCGGCTGATCCACCCGGGCTGGCGTCTGCCGCCGGAAGCTGCACCCGGCCGAGCCCGGAGCCCAGGTTCGTGAGCGTGGAAATCTCGATCTCGATCTCCTGATGATAGGCGAACGGATGGTCGTTGAATTTTTTTCGTTTAGCCACGGAGCCACGCAGGACACCGCGGATAACCCTCAAGCGAAAGCCGAATCGGATGATCGCCCCGGACCCAATCCCTGCTCGATCCGGAGGGTGCCTGAATCCAGGAAGCCAGGAACCAGACGCGATGCTGCTCCGCGCCAGTGTCTCGTTCGCGGCAGTTAGTGGTTCCAAGTCTGCGTGGTGATTCGTAGTCGGTGTATTCCGCGGTCCAATCTCCGAGCGTTTAACCACCGCGCGCACAGAGCACACCGAGTGGTTGCATCGGGAGGATATCCATTTTGCCGGGGGCTCAATTCCTGGCTTCCTGGCTTCAGGCTCAATCACCCGGCTCGACCAATCCGGAGGGAGCCTGCACCTTTGCGGCTGATGCCGGTGGAAAAAATTTCGAGTCTTCAGAATCCGCGGGTGAAACAACTCGTAAAGCTGCGCGATCGCCGGCCCCGCGACGAGACCGGCGTCTTCCTGGTCGAAGGCTACCGGGAGATTCGCCGCGCGCTCGAGAAGCAGGTGCCGTTGCGCGAACTCTACTTCGCCCCGGAATGGTTCCTCGGCGAGAACGAGCCGGCCCTGCTGTCCGCCGCCGAGGCAGCCGGCGCACAGCTGTTCGAGCTGACCAAGGAGGCGTTCGCCAAGGTGGCGTATCGCGAGCGGCCCGACGGACTTCTCGGCGTCGCGCCCCAGTGGAAACGCACCCTCGAGGACGTGCCGTTGACCGGCCGGGCCCCGTTTCTGCTGGTCGTCGAGGCGATCGAGAAGCCGGGGAATCTCGGAACCATCCTGCGCAGCGCGGATGCGGCCGGCTGCGATGCGGTGATCGTCTGCGACCCCGTGACCGATATTTTCAACCCCAACGTCGTCCGCGCCTCCACCGGCGTGCTGTTCTCAGTCCCGCTCGTCGTCGAGGAAAGCACCCGCGTGCACGCGTGGCTCCACGGGAAGGGCATCCGCACCGTCGCAACGACCCCCGCCGCGGAAAAACTCTACACCGACGTCGATCTCACCGGCCCGCTGGCGGTGATTATGGGCAGCGAGCAATACGGGCTGAGCGACTTCTGGCTGAAACAGGCCGATCTGTCCGTGCGCATTCCCATGGCTGGCCAGGCCGACTCGCTCAACGTGGCGATGGCCACGATCATCACCCTGTTCGAGGCCGTGCGACAGCGGAGCCGATAGTAGGGTCGAACCAGTCGAAGACTGGCGCCACGCGGGCAAGACTGCGCCCCTACCACCCGGTCATCCTGTCCCGGACTTGAACCCGCCGCGCAGGTGCGCAATCAGCGCAGCGGTTCCTTCCGCCATGCTCACCCGCGGGACATATCCGAGATCGCGCCGTGCCGCCGTGAGGTCGAACCAGTGGTCCTTCGCCAGCTCGGCCGCAATGAAGCGGGTCATGGGCGGCTCGCCCCGCAGCGGAAACAAACGCCACGCTAACTCGCACGCCGCGCCGATCGCCGAGGCCGCGCCAAGCGACAGGTGACGGGTCACCGGCGGTTCCCCCAGCCCGCGGAGGAGTTCGTTGATCCAATCCCAGAGCACGACCGGCTCGCCGTTCGTGATGAAGAACGCCCGTCCATCCGCGCGCCGCGCGCCACCCGGTTTGTCATCCAATAGATGACAAACCCGCAGAGCCTCCTCGGCGCGGAGCTGGGCGTCGACGGCGTTCTCAACGTGGACCATGTCCACGCGATTTCGTCCCGTGCCCACGATCCGCAGCCGTCCCGCCCGGGCCCTTTCGAGGATCCGCGGCACGAGATGCGGATCGCCGACGCCCCAGATCAGGTGCGGACGGAGCGCGATGGTGCGGAGCGCGTCCGAGTTGGCGGCCAGGACCTCCCGCTCGGCGATCGCCTTGGTGATCGGATACGGACTCGGACAATCCGTCGTCAACGGGAGCGACTCGTCCGCGCCGGCAAGATCGCGGCCGTGATACACGACGCTCGGCGTGCTCGTGTGAATGAAGTGCGGCACGCCCTGCTGCCGGCACGCGTCGAGGAGCAGGCGCGTACCCAGGACATTCGGGCGAAAGAAATCCTCCTGGCGTCCCCAGACTCCCACCCGGGCGGCGAGATGGAAGACCACCCCGGCTCCGGTGCACGCGGCCGTGACAGCGCTGACGTCTTCCAGCGAACCGCGCACGAATCGTACCCCGCGGGATTCGAGGTCGGGGGCCGGCGTGCGGCCCAGCAGTGTCACCTCGCGACCCGTCGCGAGCAGTCGCTCGACCAGCCGGCGCCCGAGGAAGCCGGTGCCGCCGGTGACGAGGACTTTGGGTTGGGCCATGGGGACAGATGACAACGCGGATGCGTCGCGAAGGCCTTGTCCCATGTCACCGACCACAAGTCACACTCATATCCTCACCGCTTCGGATCGCTCTCAAAGCCCTTTGCCGTCGCGGCCCAGGTGGCGAGCGTGAGCCGGTGGATCTTCGCGTTGTGGCGGACATCGACCGGGAACTTCGGGTGGAAGTAGAAGGTTTTGATTTCCGCCGTATGGGCATGCTGCAACGCCAGAGCGCGGAGTTCGCGCGCGAGGGCGCGGGCCTCGCCCGAGTTGGCCACCATCGTTTCGATCACGATCGCCGGCCGCTGCCGGCCGCCGGAGCCGATCCCGATCAGCGCGCAGCGGGTGGCCCGCGGATGCGACCGAAACACCTGCTCGCACGGTTCGGTGTGCAACGTGCCACTGAGGGTCTCGACGCGCTCGGCCTTCCGCCCGCAGTACCAGATGCGCCCGCGCTCATCGAGCCAGCCGCAGTCGCCCATCCGGTGCCACACGGCGCCGGGCGTGGTGGGGTCGGCGATCTTCGCCCGAGCCGTGGCCTCCGGCAGCGCATCGTAGGTCTTCGTGACCACGGGCCCATGGACGACGAGTTCCCCAATCTCGCCGCGCGCGCAGAGCTGCACCCGTTCGAGGCTGGGAATCGGATCGTCGGTCAGCGGGATCACCTTGACGCCGATCCCCGGCAACGCGCGGCCCACGCAGGCGCCTCGGAACGAACCGGGCTCCGCTTCGGCCGAGGAGATGGTCGCCACCGGCAGTGCCTCCGTGGCCCCGTAGGGACTGTGCAGGAGCCCCGCGGGGAGGAATTCACGGGAGTGGCGCCACAGGTCGGCCGGCACGGGTGCGCCGGCACAGAGCACGCGGCGGAGCGTGGGCAAGGTGATACCCTGCGCGCGGCAGTGCACGCTGATCTTGTGCCAGAGGGTCGGCGAGCCGAAGGAGTTCGTTTCTTTTTCCTGCTGGATCGCCTGGACGATTTTCGCCGGATCCACCTGCGCGGGACGGCGCGGATCGATCTCGGGCACGATCGTCGTCATGCCGAGCGCAGGATTGAAGAGCGCGAAAATCGGCAGCATCGGCAGATCGATCTCGCCGGGTTCGATCGCGTACGCCTCGCGAATCAGGCGCACCTGGGCCTCGAACATCCCGTGCTCGTAGCAAACGCCCTTCGGCGCCCCGGTGGACCCTGAGGTGAAGAGCACGGCTGCGAGATCCGTGGTCGCGCTGCTGACCTCGGGCGGAACCGGCCGGGCGCTCCGCGGCAACTGCGCGGTCAGCGAGCCGCTGGCGCCCACCCGCACGGCGACCGAGCGAAACGGCCCGCGAAAGATCCGGCTCACCCACTGCGCCAGCGGAATGCCCACGAGGGCACGCGGCCTGGACCGCGCCACGCACGAGAGAAAACTCTTCAGCCCCATGCCGGGATCGATGATCACCGGGACCGCACCGATCCGAAAGAGCGCGAACGCCGCCGCGATCAGCGGCAACCCCTGCCGAACCATGACCAGCGTGCGATCGCCGCGGCCAATGCCCGCGTCGGCCAGCCGGGCGGTCCACCGCCCGACCTCCGTATCCAGCTCGGCAAACGTCAGCGCCAGGTAATCGATTTCGCCGGCCTGGGTGCGGCCACGCGGAATCTTGAGGGCGATCCGATCCCGCTGCGCGGCCGCCATGAGGCCAAGGTGACGCGCGATGTTCGCGTTCAACCCTTGGGGGTGGCCGGCGGCCGGCGGGCTGGAGGGGAGCACCAGGCTAGTGACGCATAGCAGGCGGCTCTGGCAACAAAAACGCCCGCCCCAGCTGCTGATGGGAGCTGGGGGCGCAACGAGCGCCAGCGAGTTGACCAGCACTCCGTCGACTCGCTGGCCCTCGTCGCTCCAACTACGTTTTCAGCCGGGCTGAAAATGCTTACCCTCCCCGCAGCGACGGCTCGTGTTTCAGGAGGTTCGCCTGCCAGGGGAGGAGAATTTCCTCCAGCTTTTCCGGAGCCCGCGCGATTTGAGCCAGCTGGGAACGGTTCGCGATCAGCGTCGCCTCGAAGCCCAGGCCCTTGGCGATGCGATCGCGATCGGTCCGGATGCGCTCCTGCAATTCGATTTCCGATTGGGTCAGCGACACGTGATTCGGATCCCGGCCCGGCCGGCGAGGCAGGGTCTTCGGGTCGCACGCGAGGCCGGCGCGGACTGCGGCTGCCAGCGACGGGAAGATGCGATCATGACGTTTCCCGAGATGAACCTGAGCCAGAATCTCAGATTCGCCGGCCCCGGCTTCGGCCGTCTCGGTAATCTTCAGGAGCAGCGCATTGCCGCAAACCTTGAACGGCGGGGTGTCGAGGCGCTGGGCCTGCGCCTCGCGCCAATGCCAGACGGCGTGCAGCACCCCGAGCCCTGGACCGCGGAGGCGTTCGCTGCGGCCGATCCGCCAGTCGTTTTCCGTCGCCGGCGCAAAACCCTCGAAGCCGGACTCCATCTGCGCCCGGCATTGCTGTTGCAGCCAATCCGTCCGTCCCAGTTTCTCGAGTTCCTTGGACAGAATATCCCGGAGCGCCGGGAGGTGCCAGACATCGAGCGCGGCGTAGTCGAGCAGCTTCGGTGTGATCGGGCGCTTCGACCAGTTGGCCTTCTGGCCGTTCTTGTCCAACGCGACCCCGAAGTGCTGCTCGAGCAGCGCCGCGAGTCCGATACGGGAACGGCCCAGCAACTGCGCGGCCAGCATCGTGTCGAACAGGCTGTGCGGTTGAAACCGGCAAAAATCATGCAGCAGGCGCAGATCGAAATCGCTGCCGTGCATAATGAGGTGCTTCTTTCCCAAGGTCTTCCAAAGCGGCTCGAACTTGAAATTCGGCGTCAGTAAATCGACGAGGAACACGTCCTCGCCCACCAGAAACTGCATCAGGCAGAGCCTCGTCCGATAGTGATACATGTTGTCTGCCTCGGTATCGAGGGAGACTTCCTTCACCCGGTCCAACGCGTCCAGCAGCGGCTCGAGCGAGCCGGGCTGGTCGAGCAGTTGGTGGGAGGGTGGTCGCGAGGTCACGGTCACACCGAGAAAACGGCGGAGGCGCGACGGAAGGAAGCGCGAAATCATGCGTTGTGTAATACAATCGTTTCCCACGCGGAGAGGAAGGCATCAATCAACAAAGGCAGTTCTTCGCTGGATCCGCCTTCGATGACGGCCACGGCGGGTCGGTCCGCCTCCCCGAGCCAGCGTCCCAGTGTTGCAAATTCTTCCCAATCAGGGTCATGGATGTGATAGAGTCCCTTTGGAGGCATCGAACCCGGCCGAAACCAGGACGAGATCGGGTGAAAACGCCATGACCGCGTCCCATGAAGCCCGGAGCGCCACCATGGGTTCGCATCGAGGAGCCGTTATCGCCGCCGCGATGTTCGTGAAGGATCAGCATGGTTTTTCGCGACGCGAAAAACCTAGGCGCGGCGCAGGGCCGCGCAAGTTGGCGCTCAAGACCCTTGCCCGGACTCCCCCTCCCCCCAAGGTTTTCGCGTCAGCGAAAACCTCATGAATGTCGTTGTCCTGTGCTCCGGTGGAATGGACTCCGTGACTGCGCTCCATTGGGCGCGGCGGGAGCATGTCGTGACGGCGGCCGTCAGCTTCGACTACGGCGCAAAGCATAACCACCGGGAAATCCCCTTTGCCGCCGAACACGCGAGCCAGCTCGGCGTGCGGCATGAGGTAATCGCCCTGGACTTCGTCAACCGCCTGTTCGCCTCGGATCTGCTGCGCAGCGGAGGCACGGTGCCCGATGGCCACTACGAGGCGGCCAACATGAAGCAGACCGTGGTGCCGTTTCGTAACGCCATCATGCTGTCGATCGCCGCCGGCTTCGCCGAAAGTGTCAGCGCCGGGGCGGTCGTCATCGCAGCCCACGGCGGCGATCATGCGATTTATCCCGATTGCCGGGAGGACTTCATGCGGACGATGGGCGAAGCCATGCGGCTGGGCACCTACGCCGGCGTGCAGTTGCTGCGCCCTTTCATCGCCTTGGATAAAGGCCGGATCGCGGCCGCCGGCGTAGCGTTGGGTGTCGATTTTGCGCGCACCTGGTCCTGCTACAAGGGCGGCGCGATCCACTGCGGGACCTGCGGCACCTGCGTGGAACGGCGCGAGGCATTCCAACAGGCGGGGCTGCCCGATCCAACGACCTACGTTTCCACCGCGCCGCTGCCCGCGAAGCCCGATCCTCAAAGTCGGAGTGGTTGAGCCTGAAGCCAGAAATCCAGGAAACGAACTGGCCGGCCGAGGCGGATGGGGTTCGCTGCCAGGCGCTACCCGGCACTGGGCTGGCTTGGTTCAGGGTTTCCTGGCTTCGGGCTCAACCCCGTCAGGCGCCCTCGAGGAGAGCCAACATTCACTCCAAGCACCTCTCGCCCAGCCTCAGCCGCAGTCCGAAGCCTCAATAAGCGATTTGCATCTGCCTCAATCCGTGTAATGCGTGGTCGAATCCGGCCGCATGCTGATTTCCGAGATCTTTTATTCCCTGCAGGGTGAAGGCGAACTAACGGGGATCCCGTCGGTATTCGTCCGCACCAGCGGCTGCAATCTGCGCTGCACCTGGTGCGACACGCCGTATGCGTCCTGGAATCCGGCCGGCGAAATCAAGCATGTGCCCGAAATCATGGCGCAGATTGAAAGTCACCCGATCGCCCGCCACGTGGTCCTGACCGGGGGCGAGCCGATGATTGTCCCTGAGTTGCATCCCCTTGCCGCCGCCATCCGGGCCACGGGCCGGCACATCACGATCGAAACCGCCGCAACCGTTGCGCCGCAGGGAATCGCCTGTGACCTTGCCTCCCTGTCGCCCAAACTCCTGAACTCCGCTCCCGATCCGATCGAGCACGCCGCCTGGCGCCGCAAGCATGAGGCGACGCGCTGGCAGCCGGAGGTGGTTCGAGCCTGGGTCGATGCCTACCCGTATCAGTTCAAGTTCGTCGTCTCGCGGCGCGAGGACATCGAGGAACTCGAGCACATGCTGGTCGCGCTCGATCGCGACATTCCCCGCCACCAGGTGCTACTGATGCCCGAGGGCATCGTGAGCACCACGCTGCGGAAACGTGCCGAGTGGCTGGGCGAAGTCTGCAAGGAGCGCGGTTATCGTTACGCGCACCGGCTGCACATCGATCTCTACGGCAATCGCCGCGGCACATGAACTCCCAAGGCGGACCCCGGCTGGTCGCGGTGCTGCCACCGCGTAAAGTGTCGGAGGAGTTAATCCATCTGCAGGAAAGGATGGCCACGGGCCCGGTCACGTTGCGGCAAATCATCTACGTGCTGCGGGGGCGCGCCTACATGCTCCTGATGATCCTGCTGGCGCTGCCGTTCATCACGCCGATTCCGTCGCCGGGGCTGTCCACGGTGTTTGGCCTCGCGATCGCCTTCATTTCCCTGCGCCTGACGCTCGGCCAGCGCCCGTGGCTGCCGAAGAAATTCCAGCGCACGCAGCTGCCCGCGGGATTTTTTTCGACGGTGATTCGCGTGGCCACCCGGGTGATCAAGATGCTCGAGGCGCTGCTGCAACCGCGTCTGCCCGGCCTCACGGGTTCGACCTTTCTGCTGCGCTTGCATGCGCTCGTGATCCTGATCGCCGCGCTGGAGCTGCTCCTGCCGCTGCCGATTCCGTTTTCCAACGCCCTGCCCGCCTGGGCCATCGTGCTCACGGCCGGCGGGCTGCTGGAGCGCGACGGCCTCGCCGTGTTGCTGGGGTACATCGTCTTCGCCGCGAGCGTGGCCTATTTTGTCTTCATCGGTGACGCGACCTGGCAGGGCATCGAGGCGTTATGGCACTGGATCGAGACCTGGTGGGCCTCGTGGCACCAGTAGGATTGTCCTGATCGCAATGTAGGTGCCGCAGGCTCCGGCTTGCGCCGATGGATACCGTTGGTAGTCCCGCCTTCCGGCGGAGTCGGTTCGGCAAACCTTCCGCCTGAAGGCGGAACTACCAACCAAGTGAGGTGTTCCGCCGTTCGGAAAGACCGGCGGCCGGCGAAGGTAGAGGCGCAGCAAGCCTGCGCGCCTACACGGGAGGAGAAGGAAGAAACCCGTGCAGGACCCGGCAAAAAGAGGCGATCGCCCGTGGGACGCTTGCGGGGACCCGGACGAATCGCACGCTGGCGGCTTCGATGTCCTCCGCCGCTACAACCGCCCCCGTGCCGAGATTTCACTACGGCTGGATCGTCGCGGGAGTGACTTTTGTCACGCTGCTCGCCGCCGCCGGCGCCCGGGCCACGCCAGGCGTGATCCTGCTCCCGCTCGGCAATGAGTTTCAGTGGAGCCGCGCCACCGTGGCGTCGATCGTCTCGATCAATATTTTCCTGTATGGAATGGTCGGGCCCTTTGCGGCGGCGCTGTATCAACGTTTCGGACTCCGCCGCACGATGCTCGTGGCCGTGGCCATGCTCGCGATGGGTTACGGGTGGTCGACCGTGGCGACGCGTTACTGGCACTTCGTCGTGCTGTGGGGCATCGTCGTGGGCCTCGGTTCGGGCCTGGCGGCCACCGTTCTCGGGGCGGC
>CAINHV010000344.1 GCA_903848965.1 uncultured Opitutia bacterium
CCCCTCCCCCCATGACCCCTTACGTCCATTCCCGCGGAATGATTTCTCCGCTTTCCCAAGTTTTCTCGAAGCCCCTCGCGATCGCCGCGCTCGCGGCCGCGCTGCTCGCCCTCGCCCCTTCCGCCAGCGCGCAGCAACCCGCCGCCAAGGGAAAACAGGAACCGCTCCCCGCCCCCGGTTCGCAGACCTTCAACACCGTCATCACGAAGCTGAAGGAGGGAAAGCAGGTCTTCTGCAACACTCTCACCGACCCTGACCTCGAGGCGGCCAAGAAGGCCTGCGTGGGCCAGGACTACATTTGGATCGAGATGCAGCACGCGCCGATCACGTGGCGGGAGACGCAGCAGTTGATCAAGGTCATCGCCGAAGCCGGCTGCATCCCGTTCGTCCGCGTTCCGTCCGCCAATGTCGGCGACATCCAGAAGGCCACCGACGCCGGTGCGCTCGGGATCATCGTGCCGATGGTCGAAACCGTGCAGGAGGCGAGGAACGCCGTCATGTTCTCCAAGTTCCCGATCGGCCATCGCAACTACCCCAACACCAAGCCGTGGGGCCATCGCAGCTCGGGCGGCGGCCAGGCGGCCAGCCTCTGGGGCAGCGGCTATTCGACCAATGCGAACAACAATATCTTCATCATGCTTCAGATCGAGAGCCCCGCGGGCGTCGGCATGATCGACAACATCCTCGAGGAAGTTCCCGGCATCGACGCGGTCATGGTCGCGAGCAATGACTTCGGCCTGCACGGCGGCGACCGCGACGGTGACGCGAGCTACAACGCCCGCGAGAAACTCGTCCGAGAGTCCGTCCTCGCCCACGGCAAGACCCTCGTCGGCCCCTCGAGCTGGCAGGATCGCCCCGGTTACAAGATGTTTCAGGGCCGCCGCAACGCGACCTCGACCGGCTACGAGAAGCGCTGAATCCGGAAACCGGATTCAGCTCCGGGGATCCCGTGGCTGCGAACGTGAGCGCGTGGCCGCGGTCCGGAGTGGCATGCTCTCGAGTGGCACGGGTCTCCCGACCCGTGAAGATCGTCACGCCTCTCCTCACGGACTCCACGGGTCGGGAGACCGGTGCCACTTCCCGGCCCACCCAGACGGGTGGCGTTCGGAGTTTGGAGTTCGGAGTTTGGAGTTCTTAGTTGGTTCTGAGTTCTGAGTTCAGCGTTCAGCGTTGAAAGTTGAGCGTTGCCCGCGGTCCGTCGTCCGTGGTCCGTGGTCCGTTGTCCGTCGTCTCTCCCTCCCCTCTTTCCAGCCCCATGAAACTCGCTTTCCCCTCTTCGCTCCCTCTCCTCGCCCTCGCGTTATCGTTCTCAGCCGCGAACGCCGCACCGCTCGATGACGTCTACCGGCTCGGTCCCGACTCCGAAGTTCAACCCGGCGTGCCGCAGGGCAAGGTCACGGACTGGGTCCAGTTGCCGAGCGAGGCCTACCCGGGGACGCTCCACGATTACTGCGTCTACGTGCCGGCGCAGTACGATCCAGCGCAGCCCGCGGCGCTGATGATTTTCCAGGACGGGCAGGCGTTTCTCCGTCCCACCGGCGACTACCGCGTGCCGGCGGTGTTCGACAACCTGATCCACCGGCGCGAGATGCCGGTGACGATCGCGGTCTTCATCAATCCCGGCCGCAAGCCCGAGCAGCCCGTCGCGAGCGCAGCGGACTGGGGCGATCGCAGCACCAACCGGCCGCAGGAGTACAACGCCCTCGATGACAAGTATGCGCGCGTCATCGTCGACGAGCTCCTGCCGGCGCTGCGAAAGCAGTACAACCTCTCGTCGCGGCCCGAGGACCGCGCCATCGGCGGCGCCAGCTCGGGCGCGATTGCCGCGTTCACCGTGGCGTGGCACCGGCCCGATCAGTTTCACAAGGTGCTCAGCACGATCGGCAGCTTCACGAA
>CAINHV010000345.1 GCA_903848965.1 uncultured Opitutia bacterium
AAGTGATTGTCCTTACATCGCCCGGCTCACCTTCGAAAATCAGGGCAGCCTTATTCTCGCGATGGGTGCCAAGGTGGCGATCGAGACAGTTTTCGGCCACATTGAGCTTGCCGCCGACAAACCACTTCGCATGCGGCGGGCGCCAATCGAGCACCTTTTTGTAGGGCTTGCGCCACACAATATGTTCCTTGGCCTGTCGGTCCCAGAATTTTTCTGGGGAGTTGACAGACTCTGAGTAGAGCCTTTTGTAAGCCGCGTCACTCCCAAGATTAGCTTGGGCTTTGAACTCGGCCGAAGGCCTGAATTTCCGGTGCTCCCGGGATACTGAGGTAATCGTTTGATCTGGCACGTGCGTGTCGGATTTGGAGGGTTTAAGGGGACGCGAGTCGCGCTTCTTATCCTGTCCTGAGTTTCAAGCGTCAAGCGGGACGTGCCTTACTTCGTATGGAAAAGAAAAATGCGTCTGCTTCGGCGACGTCCCCTGCTCCGGAAGCGCCCAGCGCCCCGGCTCCTGCTCCCGCTTCTCCAGATGGCAACGCCCCCGTGGCGGCAGCCGTCGAGAACACGATTCATGTCGAGGGAGTCCTCGACATCGACATCCAACGCGGAGGCAACGGCCAGCTCCTCGACGTCAGTCGCGGGTGCAAGCGTCGGCCGACGGATCCGTTTATCCCCAAGGAGCTGATTCGCCGCTTCAAGCTGAAGGGTGGCGCGATGATTGGCGGCACCGCGTTCCCGGCGGACGGCCGCTTCCCGAACCCGAAGATGCGGTTCATCGAGACGGTCGACGGGGTCGCCCTCGAGGATCGCCGCGCCCGATTCGAGTTCACCGCGCTGACGACAGTCTCGCCCAATCAGTTCCTCAAGATGGAGCTGAAGGATGGCCGGCTGACGACCCGCGCCGTGGATCTCTTCTGCCCGATCGGCAAAGGCACCCGCGGCTTGATTGTCGCGCCGCCACGCACGGGCAAGACCACCCTCCTCCGCGACATGGCGTTGGGGGTGCTGGAGAACAATCCCGAGTGCCATGTCATGATCCTGCTGGTGGACGAACGTCCCGAGGAGGTCACCGACTTCAAGCGGAGCGTGGTCAAAGCCGAGATCTGGGCTTCGTCCAACGACGAGCAGATCGAGAACCACATCCGGATCGCGGATCTCTGCATCGAGCGCGCCAAGCGGCTGGTCGAGCTCGGCAAGGACGTGGTCCTGTTCGTGGACTCCATCACCCGGCTATCCCGTGCGCATAACACCGCCCGGAACTCCGGCCGCACCGGCTCCGGCGGACTCGATGTCCGCGCCCTGGAAAAGCCGCGCCAGATCTTCGCTTCGGCCCGCAAGACCGAGGAGGCCGGCTCGCTCACCATCATTGCCTCCGTGCTCGTTGAGACCGGCAGCCGGATGGACGACGTCATCTTCCAGGAGTTCAAGGGCACCGGCAACATGGAGCTCGTCCTCGATCGGAAGTGCGCCGAAATGCGCCTGTGGCCGGCAATCAACGTGGCCGCCAGCGGCACCCGGAAGGAAGAACTGCTCATCGATGCCAAGACCCTCGAGGGCATCCATTTCTTCCGCCGCGCTCTGGTGCAGCAGAAGATCGAGGAGGCAACCGACACGATGATTTCGCGCCTCTCGAAGACGAAGACCAACGCCGAGTTCCTGAAATTGATTGCCCGCTGAGCGCCTCGCGCCGCGGTCCGGCTGGGCCGCCCCGCCCGCGAACCTTCCCACCGGCTGGCTCCCGCGGCGTCCGCAATGCGGACAGATCATTTCCATTCGGCCAACTTCCCTCTTGCCCCGTCTCTAAATCTCCTGAGATTCATTTGCTTCCATTCGCGCTCGTAGCGCGATTTTTTCGTCCGCCGTACTCCACCGCATGCATAGTTTTTCCGAGCAATGTCTCGACATGGCCCGCTCGATGTTGGGCCACAATCTCGACTCGATTCAGCCCGATGGTACCATCCTTCCCGTCAATGACGAGCAGTCCCGCCCGGATGAACCCGGTCACGTGGCTTTCGCGCTCGGGGAATTTTACCGCGCCACCGGTGAGACCACGCTCAAGAATCACGACCTGATCGATCTCGCGGCCCGCTGCATCACGGCGCAGACGTTCACCGAACCCGCCGCCGAGAACGGCCTGGCCTACGCGGCACTCGGCCTCCTCGCTTTTGGTCCCTCCAAGGAGCGCAACCCGGTCTGGGAGCGCCTCGTGGAGGAAACGCAGATCCGGATCGACAAGGCGCTGCTCCACCGCAGCGACTACGACAATCACTGGCAGGCCTTCAATGTCGCCAAAGCCGTTGCCCGCTTCAGCCTCGGGCTGTCGAAGAAGGACGAGACTTCGCGCCTGATCGAGCGGATGTGCGATCGTATCAATCAGACGAGCTCGGCGGGATTCTTCGACGACTCGACCAAAGGCCTCGGCGGTAATTTCAATCTCTATGGGCTGATGACGTTCGTGTTCGTCCGCTCGGCGCTGCAGTTACACGCCAACAGCGGCGTTCGTGATCGGAAGCTGCCGACGCTCCGGACCTACGGCGAGAAGTACATCAAGATGATGCCCGATCTGGTCCGTCACGACGGCCTCGGCTGGGCGTTCGGCCGCGCCGCGGGGGCTTATGGCCAGATGCATTCCATCAGCCTGATCCTCCAGGGCCTGCGCGATGGCTGGATCGCCGACGACCAGAAGGTTAAATATTACGACATCCTTCGCCGGTTGTTCATGTTTTTCTACGAGACGTACCTCGATCAGGAACACGGCTTCCTGGATCTGCTCGACGAGGAGCGCACCGCCTATTCCCATCACACCACGCGGATGGCCAACTTCGATGCGGCCCGCTACCTGTGCCAGTGGTCGCGCCTCGCGAAGACCGTCCAGATGCCGGCCGGCGCGCCGAAGATCGACCCGCCCCGGACCTCTGCCCGTTTTGTCATTTTCGACAAGTCGAACCGCAAGGAACAGGGCCTCTTCCTCTATCGCGATGGCGAGAGCGGGCTGCACCTGCAGATCCCGTTGATCAGCTCGGGCAGCAAGCTCACGAGCGACTCCCTCGCCTTCCCCCACTCCCCGGGGATCTTCGACTGGCCAAACAATGTCTACGTGCCGATCATGCTGCCCGAGCTCACGTTCGGCTCCGAAGTCACGCTGCCTTCGTTCTACGGCAAGAACTGCGTGACCGGCCTGGGCCTGCGCAACAGCTTCTACTTCCGCTACGAGCAGCCCGAGCTCATCAATATCAAGGAGGAGTTCGTCAAGGGCCTCGGCAGCGTGAAGGTCCAGTGGACTTTCTCCGGCAACAAGATTGGCGTGGAGTTCGCCTACACCGTGAAGCAGCAGGTGACGCTCGACAAATTCCGCTACTGCCTCGCGATCGCCGCGCCTCATTCCAAGTACCACGTCAACGGCGCCCCCGCTCTGGGGGCTCAGGGCCATCGCTGCAGTGTGGCGAAGGATGATTTCCAGGCCACCTGGCAGGAAACGGAAGTTGTGAGCGCCGATCCGGTTTATCGCACGAACTACGGCAAGATTCACTACCTGCAGAACCTCGTCCGCGATCATCCGCTGATCATGCGCCCCGGCCACGTCTACCGCCTGGCGGTGAACTTCGAGCCGGACGTGACGCACGTGGACTAATCAAACCACCCAGAATACAGGGCTAGTTCTGTATTCTGGGTTTTGGGTTCCGCGTTAACGATCGTCGCATGGCGACGCTCGAGCGAGTTGAGGATATCAGCGGCTTCGCAGTCGGCCCGAGAGCTTCGTCAGACAATATACCGCCGGACCCGACGAAGTCCGTTTGAGGATGACTTTGCACTCATGGGGCAAATTCATCGGGCCGTCATTTCAATGGGCTCGAACCATCGCCGAGGGCTTTGAAGCAGGCGGCAATCGCGTGCTAATCCCGTTCCTCGCGACCGCCAAGGGTTCAGCCGATGAAATTAAGGATCAGTTGTGCTGTGCTTGGGATGAAGCGTACACTTCCAAGGATTAATTCGAAGACGCTTGCCGGCTGGCAGACGTCACATCCCGGCGCATAGGAGCGCCTCATGACCTATCTTCGCAGCTCAAAGCTGCAGGGCTACAAATTCGAAGCTTCCTCCCGCTGAGATCTGAATCCAGAACTCAAAACTCAAAACCCAGACCTAGATTCAACGGCTTTTTCCATGCTTTCACGCCGCATCATCCCCTGCCTCGACGTCAACGCCGGCCGCGTGGTCAAGGGCATCAAGTTCCAGCAGCTGCGCGATGCCGGCGATCCGGTGCAGTCCGCCAAGGCCTATGACGCCCAGGGCGCGGATGAGCTCGTGTTTCTCGACATCACCGCGTCGAGCGACAATCGCGGCATCATGTATGACGTCGTGGCCGCGACGGCCGAGCAGTGCTTCATGCCTTTGACCGTGGGCGGCGGCTTGCGCACGATCGCCGACATCGAGGCCATGCTCCGGGCTGGGGCGGACAAGGTTTCGCTCAACACGGCGGCAATCCACTCCCCGGAGTTGATTCGCGCTGCCTCGGACCGCTTCGGGGCCCAATGCATCGTCCTCGCGATCGACGCGAAGCGGGAGCCGGACGGCAAGTCGTGGCAGGTCTACACCCATGGCGGACGCAATCCGACGAATCTCGATGCGGTCACCTGGGCCCGTCGGGCGGTGGAACTCGGCGCGGGGGAAATCCTCCTCACCAGCATGGACGCGGACGGCACCCAGGCCGGCTATGATTGCGGACTGACCGCGGCGGTGAGCGATGCGGTATCCGTGCCCGTGATTGCCAGTGGCGGCGCCGGAACCCTCGACCACTTTGCCGAGGTGATCAAGACCGGACGCGCCAGCGCGGTGCTGGCGGCGAGCCTGTTCCACTTCGGTACCCTCACGATTCCCCAGGTGAAGCAGCACCTCGCCACGCGGGGAATTCCGGTGCGCCGGGCCGCCTGAACCGGGATCGGGCATTTGACTGAAGGACCGTCGCTCGTCGTCGGGCCATCTGTACCTCGGAATGAGGGCCTGCCGGCGAGCGGCCGCCCTACACAAAGCGGTTTCGACGTGCTCGACGTTGAAATGACCTCCAACGACAAAGTTTCCGCTGAGCCGAGTCGACGGGATCAGTCCGGCTGTAACCGCCGGACTCAACTCGCGGCCGGTTGAACCACGGCGGGATCCGCCGGCGGCTTCGACGGAATCAGCACGCTGAGTTGCTCCTGCACGGCGACGAAAAACTCGGGCGTGAGATCGCCGACGGGGACTTCGAAGATCTGCTTGGTCTTCGCGTGCTCGTAGATGTTGCGCAGTCCGTCGGCCGAACGCCCCCGAGGTCGCAGGAGTTTCTTCCGCTCCAACATCAGGGCCAGAAACTGCACCAAGCGCGTGCTCTCCACCGTCGGTTCCGTGGCGGGATCCGCCAGCGTGGTGAAAAGGTTCTCGGCGGTCATCCGCATCTCACGGTCGGGATTCTCGCCTGCGAGGCGCGGCTTGAAGACATGCACCCAGCGACACGCCACGAAACCCTCGGGCGCGAAGGCGGCGGCATTCGCCTCGAGCAAATCGTAGCGGACAATCTGCAGCGTCGTGCTGCGTATAAGGAAGCTTGCCACCCGGGCGCCGGCGACAAACGGCTCGCCGGAGACGAAGCAGTGGGTGGCAGTCGGCTGTAGCTGCATTTCCATGACCTTTCTTGTTACCCCCGTGAACCGCGGACGCTAGCACTTTTCCCGCGGTCGCGGTGAAAGCCCGCCGCGCGACGGGCCGATCATCCCGAATTTTGCTTGGGTTTCCTCCGAAACTGCACTCCCTCTGATTTTCCTGCCCCCCTCCCCGCATCGCATTCCCGCGGACATGTTCCTGCTCTGCGTCGACATGCAGCCGGTGTTTATCCGCGCGATGAGCGAGGGCGACCGGATCCAGCGGCGCTGCGCGTTCGCGGTGTCGGCCGCGATGGGGCTCGGCATCCCGCTCGCGTTCACCGAGCAGGTGCCACAGAAGCTGGGCACGACCGAAGCCGCCCTTCTGGAACTGGCCCCGCAGGCGCCGGTGTGGAGCAAGAATTCCTTCTCGGCCCTGGGCGATGACGGCATTCGCGACGCCCTGCTGGGGCAGCGCGACGTCGGGCATCTGATCCTCTGCGGAATCGAGACGCCGGTCTGCGTTTACCAGACGGCGATCGCCGCGCTGGCCGAGGGATTGCAGGTCAGCATCCTGATCGACGCGGTGGGTGCGCGGCGCCCTTCCGATGCGGATGCCTGCCTCGCGGCGCTGGCGCGCGCGGGGGCCCACGTGCTGCCGTCGGAGACGGTATTTTACTCGTTGTTGCACGACGTGAGTCACCCTTTTTTCCGGGCCTACACCCAGCTCGTGAAAACGCATGGGTGAGCCGGGGCGGGCTTGTGCCGACCGCGGTGGCTGGCCAAGTTGAGACGGTACCGTCACCACTTCGCCACGCATCATGTCCGACGAAACTTCAATGCAGACTGTCCGGGAACTGAAGGCGCTCGATCCCGGGGCGTCAGGGGGGCCGTTTGCGAGCGTGCTGGTGGTGAAGCGACTTTTGGCCAAGACGGCGTCGAACGGGAATACGTTCTTCACGCTCGAGCTGGGCGATCGCACGGGCTCGTTCACGTGCACCGTGTTCGGCGACAGCCCCATTTTTGAAACCCTGAAGGCGGCCGGCGAAGGCGCGGTCGTTCGGGTCGAGGGCAAGATCGAGTATTATCAGGGTCGCCTGTCACCGCGATTGGCGAAGGCCACCCCGCTGGCGGAGGCGGAACTCGGCGCCCCCGGCGTAATCGAGAATCTCGTCGAGACGGCGCCGGAGAATCACGAAGCGCTATGGACGGAGTTCAATGCCTTCATCGACGCCATCGCGCATCCAGAACTGCGCGCCACCGTGCGCGCGGTGTTCGACGAGATCGGGGACGCGTTTCGCTGGTCGCCCGCCGCGGTCGCGATGCACCATGCCTATCGTCACGGCTTGCTCGAGCATACCACCCACATGGCCCGGGCGTGCCAGGCGCTCCTGCCCCACTATCGCGAGGTGGATCCCGATTTGGCGATGGCCGGCATTCTCCTCCACGATGTCGGCAAGGTGATTGAATACGAGGGCACGCTGGCGACGCGGAAGAGTCGCCGCGGAATCCTGCAGGGCCACGTCGTGCTGGGATATCAACTCACCCGGAAGGCCGCCATCAAGGCGCGGCTGGATTCGGATCGGATCGAGCGGCTCGAGCACATCGTACTCTCCCATCAGGGCGAACCGGAATGGGGTGCGGCGGTGTACGCGGCCACGCCCGAGGCCGTCTTCGTTTCCATGATCGACAATCTCGACGCGAAGATGGGGATGGTTCAACGCGCCCTCCGCCAGGCGGCCGAGGACGACGAGTTTTCCGAACGACTGCCGGGTCTCAGTTCGCCGCTCCTGACGAGAAAATTGCCCTCTTGATTCGGGCCGGCGTTCGGCCGTGACGCGACCGGGGCGAACGGGGACCGCTCAAAGGTGCTGGAGAATGCTGGCCAGGGGCAGGAACAGCGCGATCACAATGGTGCCGACCACAGCCGCCATCAGCACGATCAGGATCGGTTCGACCAGGGTGGTGAGACTACCCAAGTCGCGATCAACCTCCTCGTCGTAGATATCGGCAATGCGGGTGAGCATGTCCGCGAGCGCTCCGGTCTCCTCCCCGACTTCCACCATGCTGACGGCCATGGGGGGAAAGATCGGGATTTGTTCCAGACCCAAAGCGATGGTGCCCCCGGCCTTCACATGGTCATGCAGACGGTCCACGGCCTCGGCCAGATGGAGATTTACCGTGGCCTGTTGCGTGACCTTGAGCGCCGTCAGCAGCGGGACTCCGGCAGTGAGCAGCGTTCCCAGCGTCCGGCAAAAACGGGCGACCGCCGCCCTCCCCGCCACCCTTCCGACGACCGGGAATCGGATGACGAACCGATGACCGATGCGCTGACCTTGATTGCTCCGACCCACCCGTCTCACGGCGACGGCGAAGACCACGATGCTGCCGCAGCCGGCCAGGGCATGGTTCTTGATCAGGAGGCTCGCCGTCAGCAGCGACTGCGTGATCGCCGGAAGAGGCTGGCCCCTGAGCAGGCTGGCGAAGATGTCCTCGAACTTTGGGACCACAAAGACCAGCAGCAGCCAGACGATGCCGGTGGCGACGAGAGTGACGATGGCGGGATACGTCATGGCGGCCTGCAGCCGCGCCCTGATGCGGTGGGTCTTCTCCATGAATGAGGCGAGCCGGCCCAGAACAACATCGAGCGCGCCGGCGGCCTCGCCGGCCTTGATCATGTTGACATAGAGCCGGTCGAAGACGGCCGGGTAAGCGCCCAGTCCCTCGGAGAAGCTCGCTCCCGTGCGGATTCGGGCGGCCACGTCCGTAATGATCAACCGCCAAGCTGGGATCCGCGTCTGACGTCCCACAATCTCCAAGCTCCGCACCAGGGGAAGACCAGCATGGACGAGAATCGACAGCTCGCGGGTGAAGTTCAGCAGTGACACGCGGTCGACCCGGCGGCCGGCGGTCAAAGTGGCGATGAGACGCCGCAGGAGTAACGCCCATCGCTCGCGGCTGCGCCGGGATCGATCGAGTTCTCCGATTGATCGGGCCGGAGGGGATGCGACGGAGGCGAGAAGACCCATGCCCTGACCCTAAAGTCAGCGCCGCTCCGGTCGCTGAGGAACTGGCCCCGATTTCAGGGTTAGAGTTCGGGAACAGCCGGTGTCGCAACTGCCCTTCCATGGCTGCGAGCGTGAGCGAGTGGCAGGCCGTCCGGAGTGGCACGGGTCTCCCGACCCGTGGAGTGCATTCTGATCGTGGTTCACGGGTCGGGAGACCCGTGCCACCCGAGCCGCCACTCGCTCGCGCT
>CAINHV010000346.1 GCA_903848965.1 uncultured Opitutia bacterium
GGAATTTCGTCGCGCGCCCCGATTTGGTCGTCGCGCGCCCCATCTTGTAGGGGCGTGCCTCGTGCACGCCCGGCATTCCGCGCCGCGCGGAATGCCTAGAAGAACTTCTTCGCTTTTTCGAAGAAGCTCTTGGAGGTCGGTTCGGCGGCGTCACCGCTGACGCGCGCGAATTCCTCGAGAATCTTGCGCTGCTCGCTGGTAAGGGACTGGGGGACCTCAACCTGCACCCGCAGGAGTTGATCGCCCTGATTCCCACCGCGGAGGCTCGGCATGCCCTTATGGCGGAGGCGAAACGTGGTGCCGCTTGGGGTGGCGGTCGGGATCTTGAGCGACGCCTTCCCGAACAAGGTCGGCACCTCGATCGTCCCGCCGAGGGTCGCGAGGGTGAACTTGATCGGGATCTCGCAGAAGAGATCCTCGCCCTGGCGCTCGAACAGCTCGTGCTCCTTGACCGAAAGCACGATGTAGAGATCTCCGGCGGTGCCGCCCGCCATCCCGGCCTCGCCATTGCCGGAGGAACGCAACCGTGAGCCCGTGTCGACGCCCGGAGGAATCCGGACCGTGAGCTTGGTGTTCTTGGCCAGCCGGCCTTCGCCGCGGCATTCCGTGCAAACCTTCTCGACCTTGGTGCCGGCGCCGGCGCACGTCGGACAGGTTTGCGTGAAAGTGATGATTCCGCCGGAACGACGGATCTGCCGGGCGCCGCGACAGGTCGGGCAGGTGATCCGTTTTGATCCCGGTTCCGCGCCGCTGCCGTCGCAGCGCTCGCAGGTCATGGCTTTGCGGAAAGAGATCTCCTTCTCGAAGCCGCTGGCGGCCTCCTCGAGGGTGATCTCGAGATCGTAGCGCAGATCGGCTCCGTCCCGGCCGCCATCGCGACTCCCGCCGAACATTTCCTCAAAAACTCCGCCGCCGCCGCCACCACCACCCTGCTGGCCGAAGACCTCGCGAAAAATGTCGAAGGGATCGTGGAAGCCGCCGCCGCCCCCCGCCCCGCGCCGGCCGGCGCCGCCACCTTCGAACGCCGCCGCGCCGTAGCGATCGTAGGCCGCCCGCTTTTCCGGATCACTCAGGATCTCGTACACGTGGGAGACCTTCTTGAACATCTCCTCCGCCTCCTTGTTGCCCGGGTTTTTGTCCGGATGGAACTGCACGGCCTTCTTGCGATAGGCCTTCTTCATTTCCTCGGGGGTCACGGTCTTCGCGACGCCGAGCAGTTCGTAGTAGTCTTCCTTAACCATGAGCTAAGATGTGATTGTGAGAAGCTTCGCGCCGAAGCAACCCCGGTGGGGCCAGGGCCCCGTCGAAAACCGTTCGAGCACCGAGGGTAAGACGCAGGCGAACGCCGGATTCAGGCCTTGCCCTCCAGCGGACGGCCGCTGGACACCACCACCGAGGCCGGCCGCAGCAGGCGGCCATTCAACGAATAGCCCGTGCGCACCACGGAATGGACATGTTCCTCGGGGACATCGGTGCTCGGCAGATGCGAGATCGCCTCGTGCTGGTGGGGATCGAAGGGCTGGCCGGCGGGATTGATCTCCTTGAGACCGTGCCCTGAGAGCGCGGTCTTCAACTGGGTGAGGACCATCTCGATGCCGCCCACGAGCGACTTCAAATCGGCCTTCGGCTGCTTCGCCGCGGTCAACGCCAGCGCCAGGTTGTCCACGACGGGAAAGATATCCTCCAGCACCCGGCCGGTGGCCACGGTGCGCAACTCGTCCTTCTCGCGCACGGTGCGACGACGGAAATTCTCCAAATCGGCCGCCACGCGCATGTAGCGATCGTGGTTGGCGGCGGCCTCGGCCTTCGCCTCCGCGAGGCCGGGTTCCGCGGCGCCGGCAGCAGGCGCGGGATTCCCCGCGTCCGCATGGGCAGGCGTTGGGGGCAGGGACTCGTCGGTATCGGGCTCGGTCATAATGAAAAAGGGCGCTGAACTAACTACGACTTTGAGGTTTCTTCAAGTCTGCCGGTCAGCAGATGAACGCGGAGCCTGCCCGAGGAGAGCGGAATCGGACCCAAACGGATTAACCACGAAGGCACGAAGACACAGAGAAAGCCGGGGCGGGTTCCGCTTCGTGCCTTCGTGTCTTCGTGGTTAAACCTCTGGAGAACCAGTCAACCCGCGAAATTCTCCGTCACGAGCAGGATCGTCGTGCCCTCGGCCGTGAAGGTGAAGGCGCCGGCATAGGGCACCAGGACGTTGTCACCGCGTGCCAGCGTCTGGCCAAAGGGCGACCGCGTTCCGGTCCCTTCCGGCGTCACCCGCAACGATCCCGTCGGCACGCTAAGGATCCGCGGCTGCTCGCCGGCCCGGAGGTGGACGCGTTCGCCCGCGCCGAGCACGACGCGGCGAATACGGAACTCCGCACACTCCGCAATCACGCCCGAGGTCGGCGCGGCGCGCAGCGGGGCCGGTTCGAAGTCGGTCCAATCGATCGACCGCAGGGACTGCGCGAGATGGAGCGGCCGCGGCAGCCCGTCGAGCCCGACACGTCCCCAATCGTACACCCGATATGTCGTGTCCGAGTTCTGCTGGATCTCGAGGATGAGGTTGCCGGCGTCGATCGCATGCACCTGGCCACTATGCACGAGGAGGGAATCGCCCGCGGCGACCGGAAACCGATGGACGCATTGCTCCACGGCGTTGGCCGCCACCGCGGCTTCGAACTGCGCCCGGGTGACGCCACGTCGGAGGCCCACGATCAACGCCGCGCCGGGCGCAGTCTGCGCGATGTACCAATTCTCAGTCTTCGGCTCGCCGCGCAAATCGCCGGCGACGGCCGACGGCGGGTGCACCTGCAGGCTGAGCCGCTCGCGACAATCGAGCCATTTCACCAGGATGGGGAAAGGCGCACCTAACCGCCAGGCCGGGCCCATGACATCGGCGCCATACCGCGCCAGAATCGCGCGCAAGGACTGGCCGTTAAGCAACCCGCCCTCAGCGATCGACTGGGCCTCGGAGCGATCCACGATCTCCCAGCTCTCGCCGATCGGATCGTTGGCGGGCAGCCGGCGGCCGAGAGCCGTTTCGAACGCGCGTCCACCCCACACCCGTTCCTGGTAGAGAGGCTGAAAACGAAGGAGTTCGCGCATCTGCAAAGTGGAGTTTCTTGTGAAAATAAAGCTGGGGGTTTACATTTACCCACCCACCTCGTTAGCGTGGAATCTGCTCCAGTTTTGCAGCTGGCCCACACAAATGCCCAAGGCAGAGACTTCAAACTCAAACGACGGCCCATCTTTTCAGGCGCCGCGTTATCGTCCAAACTGGCCGGCGGCAATCGGTTGCTTCCTCGTCGCAACGTGGCTCACGGTCGCGTTCTTCGATTTCACACCGCAACAAAGCACGTTTCACACGACGAGCCCGGCAGCCAGCAATGTGGCGGGCGGCTGGGGCGCCAACATTTCCTGGATCTCGTTTTATAGTCTCGGCATCGCGACGTGGTGGTTGCCCGTCTTCCTCTTCTGGCTGGTGTATCTGGCCGTCCGCAGCTCGAAGCACCTGACCACCTCGCGGCTGATCGGCATGATGCTCAGCGTCGTGACGTTCGCCGGGCTCGCGGCGATGCTTGAGGGTTTCAAGGAGAGCGATTACTTTCCGAAGGCGCTGGGCGGCTTCGCGGGACACTTGGTTTATCAAAGCGGCCTGCAGAAGCCACTCGGCACGTTCGGCGCCGGCCTGCTGATGGGCACGCTATACCTTTCGAGCCTGCTCTTCGTTTTCACGAAGGATATCGGCACCGAGATCGAGAAGATGCTGACGAACTTCGGCCAGTGGCGCGCCGATCGCGCGAAGGCCCAGCTGGAAGCCGCGGAGCTGCGGCGCAAGGAAAAGGAGGCGATGGCGAAGCAGAAGACCGCTGCAGCCGTGATTGCCGCCGCGACTCCCGCCGCCGCTTCGCAGTCCACGCCACCGATCGGCGGCGCCATCGGCCCGTCGGGCCGCAAGACCTTCGTGCCGAAGTCGGCCGAGGATCCGCTGTCGCGTCCTGCGGCGCCGCGCTCCAATGAGCCCTCGCTGGCCGTCGCCCCGCCCCCGGTAAAACCGGAATCCAAGCCGGCCGTGAAACTCGCGACCGAGACGCGGGCGGCGGTCGAGCCCAAGGCCGCGGCTCCGGCCAAGATCGAGCTCAACATCGTCAAGCCCGAGGAAACCAAGAAAGCCAAGATCACCGCCAGCCCGAGCGACGACAAGGACTACATCCGGTTTCCGCTGACGGAATTGAAGGAGCGCGCGCCGGTTTCGGCCGCGGACAGCGAAGAAGAGCACCGCCAGAACGCGGAGAATCTCCTGCGGATCCTGAGCGAGTTCGGCGTCGAGGTGACCCTCGGCGAAATCTACGCCGGACCGGTCATCACCCGTTATGAAGTCGTGCCGGCGGCCGGCGTGCGGGTCGAAAAAATCTCGGGCCTCGACAAGAACATCGCCCTGGGCATGCGCGCCCAGTCGGTGCGCATCCTGGCCCCGATCCCCGGCAAGGCCGCGGTCGGCGTCGAGGTGCCGAATCGAAATCCGACCGCGGTCGGCCTGCGCGAGATTCTCGAAAGCGAGGACTGGGCCTCGAGCAAGGCCGAGTTGCCCATCGCGCTCGGCAAAGACGTGTCAGGCAAGCCGCTGGTGTCCGATCTCACCAAGATGCCCCATCTGCTGATCGCGGGTGCCACGGGCTCGGGCAAATCGGTTTGCATCAACTCGATCATCGCGTCGCTGGTCTACTCCCGCGGACCGAAGGACCTGCGGCTGATCATGGTCGATCCGAAGGTCGTCGAGCTAAAGATCTTCAATTCGCTGCCGCACATGCTGATTCCGGTCGTGACCGAACCGAAGAAGGTCCCCGGCGCGCTCAAGTGGCTGCTCGGCGAGATGGAGCAGCGCTACCAGATCTTTGCCAAGGTCAACGTCCGCAACATCGGCGGCTTCAACAACCGCAAGAAGGAAGCCCCGGATCCGCTGCCGCCCGCGCAGCCGGAACTGGCGGGCGTCGCCGTCACCGACATCGAAGTCCCCGAGCGCATGCCGTACATCGTCGCCATCATCGACGAGCTGGCCGACTTGATGATGATCGCCCCGGCAGAAATCGAAACCAGCATCGCGCGGCTGGCCCAGCTCGCGCGCGCCGCCGGCATTCATCTCATCATCGCGACGCAGCGGCCGTCGGTGAACGTCATCACCGGCGTCATCAAGGCCAACCTGCCCGCCCGCATCGCGTTCCAAGTCGCGTCCCAGGTCGACTCCCGGACCATCCTCGATGGCAAGGGCGCGGAGACCCTCATTGGTCGCGGCGACATGCTTTTCACCCCGCCCGGCACCTCGAAGCTCGTGCGGGCACAGGGTGCGTTCGTGGCCGACGAGGAAGTGTCCGCCATCGTCGAATACCTGAAAAAGAACGGCCCGCCGCAATACGCGCAATCCGTCCAGCAACAGATCGATCGCGCGGCTCGCGAAGCGGATGACGAGGAGGATGGCGAGGGCAGCGATCTCGGGGACGACGACGAGTTGTATCACCAGGCGCTTGACGTCCTGAAGTCGACCAAGCGTGCCAGCACCTCGATGCTCCAGCGCCGGCTGCGGATCGGTTACAACCGCGCCGCCCGGATCATGGAGATCATGGAAGAGAAGGGCATTGTGGGGCCCGAGAACGGCTCGAGCCCGCGCGAGATTCTCCAGGATCTGGATGCGCTTTGATTCCCAGCCGGCAAGTGCGCCGCGAAATTCGCGTTCCCAGCCCGGCGATCGCTGACTTCCTCCTTCCCACCCTCCCCTAATTACCCTAACTCACCCCTATGCAGACCATCGGCGAACGGCTTGAGGAAGCTCGCAAGAAAAAGGGCATCTCCATCCGCGAAGCGGCCGAGGCGACAAAAATCCGGGGTGACTATTTACAGAAGTTCGAGGCCAACACCTTCGACATCGGGCTGACGGAAATCTACACGCGCGGCTTCCTGCGCAACTACTCGAACTTTCTGAAGCTGCCGGCCGATCGAATCGTCAACGACTACGCCGCACTCGGCCGCAGCGAGGTGCGGCCGCGGCAGCCCAGCCGTGAGGTTTATGGCCGGATGGACATCTCGGTGGCCAGCGCCGGCGAGGCCGAGGATCGGGCGGAGCCCCCCGCGGAGGCCGCCGTCGCCGACGGGCCCGGCCGCGCCCAGAGCGCGCCACGCGTTTCCCGGGGTGGCACGGCGCTTCCCACCGGACCCGACCCGGCATTGGTTTTCAAATACATGAAGTGGGGTGGCATTGGCCTCGTGGCCTTGATCAGCCTCTTCATCCTCAAAGCCCTCTTCACCGGCAACAGTCCGGCGCCGGCTCCCACCCGCCCGACCGCGGCCGTGAACAGCCCCGCGCCCGCCGTAAATCAGGCGCCGAGCGGCCCGCAGACCTACTCGCTCGTCGCCCTCGACACCGCCTTCGTCCGGGTCACGCACCGCATTGGCGCCGACACGGACGGCGAGGAAATCTTCAAGGGCACTCTGGCCAAGGGCCAGAGCCAGGTGATCCCCTGGAGCGGCCCGCAGAATGTCTGGGCCAGCGCCGGCGAGAACGTCCAATTGGAGTTCAACGGCAAGCGCTTCCCCATTGGCTTCACCGGCTACGGCCACGGCCACATGCAGGAACCGCCGGCGCGGAAATAGCCGGGCTTCCGCCTAAAGGCGGAACTACGAGCGGAAGGCCCGGGGAGGGCGCAGCAAGACTGCGCCCCTACGACCGAGAATCGATAGAGGTAATCCCAGCGGAGCGTGTCCGAGTGGCACGGGTCTCCCGACCCGTGTAGTCCGTTCGGAATCCCGGTTCATGGGTGTGGAGACCCATGCCACGCCCTGACGGCACAGCCCGACTCCTCCGCCGTTCTGCAGGGGCGCAGCTTCCTGCGCCCTAACGTCCGCGAACGGTTCAGCGCAGGCCAACCGGCGTGCCGAGCACTTCACGCAACACGATCGCGCGCCGCAGGCTTTCCGGCCGGCGCAAATCCCCGAGCAAGTTCGCCCGCGACACGATTCGTCGCGCGGTGTCGGACCGCGCGGTCGTGGCAGCGTCCGCCGCCACGTGCACCGCCCGCCGGCGCACGAGTTCGCGCGTCTCGGCCAGCTGCCGCATCTGCTCGGCCAGTTCGCTTTGCCGCTCGAGCTCGGCGTTGCGCTGCTCGATGGCGGGCCGCGCCAACGTCGGCGCGGGTACCGGCGCCACATCGCGCTCGAAGGTGGCCTGCCGGCGCTTAAACGGTCCATCCACGCTGTCGGCGGGAATGGGCATCGTCTCGGCGGCGATCACCGGCGGAAGTTCGTCCGGCTCCGTCAGCGAGCCCGGCGCGCCTTCCGTTTGCCCGCGCCGCGCGGCGATCGTGCGACGGAGGCGCTCCTGGATTTCGCGCACGCGCCGTTGTTCCGAGCTCTCGTCGAACTCCTCCTCGTGCTCCGCTTGGGCGGTGCGTGACTTCAGCACGGCGCGCCCGATCTGGAAGATCGCCACGACGACGAACACCAGCACCGGCAGCTTTTCCATCAACCATTCCAGCGTCATGGCGGGGAGGAGTCCGGCTTACTTTTTGTCCTCGGGATGCGCGATCGACTGGCGCATCGAGGAGTCGGCTTGGACGTTCTCCAGCTTGTAATAGTCCATCACGCCGAGCCGGCCGGAGCGAAGCGCCTCGGCCATCGCGAGCGGCACCTGCGCCTGCGCCTCGACGACCTTGGCCTGCATCTCCTGCACGCGGGCCCGCATTTCCTGCTCCACCGCCACGGCGGCGGCGCGACGAATTTCGGCCTGAGCCTGCGCCATGTTCTTGTTCGCCTCGGCCTGCGCCTCCTGGAGTTTCGCGCCGACGTTCTCGCCGACATCCACGTCGGCGATGTCGATCGAGAGAATCTCGAAGGCTGAGCCGACATCGAGGCCGCGCGCGAGCACGGTCTTGGAAATGCTGTCCGGCGACTCGAGGACCTGCTTGTAGCTCTCGGCGGAGCCAATGGTCGAAACGATGCCCTCGCCCACGCGGGCGATGATCGTATCCTCCTTGGCACCGCCGACGAAACGATCGAGGTGCGAACGCACGGTGACGCGCGCCTTCACCTTCACCTGAATGCCGTCCTTCGCGACGCCGTCGATGGTCGTCCGGCCGCTGTCGGGATTGGGGCAGTCGATCACCTTGGGATCGACGGAGGTGCGCACGGCCTCGACGACGCTCTTGTTCGAGCCCTTGGTGGCGAGGTCGATGGCGCAGGCGCGATCCCAGTTGAGCGCGATCCCGGCCTTCTGGGCGGCGACGAGCGCCTGAACCGTAGGCACGACATTACCACCGGCGAGATAGTGCGCGGCGACGCGGTCGGCCTCGAGCGGGATGCCGGCCTTGACGGCGGTGATGCGGGCATCGACGACGAGGTTGTAGGGCACGCCGCCGAGGCGCATGCCGAGCAGGTTAAGCACGCTCACCGGCGCGCCGTTCAGCCGGGCCTTCAGCCACACCCCGATGAACGAGATAAAGACCGCGAAGACGACGAATGCGACGATGGCAACGGGGACCAGGATAATCAGAGGCAGGTTGTTCATAGCTGTTTGGATTCGGAAACAATGAGACGGAAATTATCGACGCCGATGACGGTGAGGCTCGCTCCCGTCGGGGCGTGCCCCGTGCGGCTGAAAGCTTCATAACGCTTGCCGGCAACGGTCACGAAGCCCGTGGGAACCAGCGGCGTGAGCGCCACGGCGGACTGACCGACGACCTCGGCCGCGACGGCGGGCGGCGGCTGCGACTGCGAGTCGATGGTGGCCTCGATCACCATCGTCCGGCCCAGCCGGGTCCGCGGCAGCCAGACCAACTCGGCATAGAGCATCGCGCCGAGCAGCAGCATCGCCCCGATGCTCGCCAGCGAACCGCCGCCGACTCCAAATTCCGAAAACGCGAGGCCGGCGCCGCCGGCGAGCGCGAGTCCGCCCATGACGCCCGCGATTCCACCCGGGAGGAAAACCTCGGCTGCCAGCAGGACACTGCCGACAACGAACAGCAGCACGACGGCGGTCATGGAGCGGCCTCCACGATGAGCCCGAAATCCGACTGTCCGATCACAACGATCGCCTGGCCGCGTTCCACGCCGCCGATCTCCACCCGGGCCTCGTAGTGCTGGCCGTCGATCTCGACGTGGCCGCTGGGGTGCAGGGCCGTCACGGCCACGCCGCGGCGTCCCACGAGGGAAGCGACCGCGCTCCCCATTTCCACCGCGCCGCCGGCCGCCTGCGCCGCGCCGCCCAGGGAGGTTTGAACGACCAGGCGATCCCAGATCCAGCCCCGCGGCAGATAGCGCGCCAGCGCCGCGCCGAGAACGCCCGCGATCACGAGGCCCAGCCCGAGATCCATCACCGGGCCCACGAAGGCATCGCCGTTCCACGCCACCGACAACGGCTCGTTGGGCCAGAGATCAGCCATTGACCAAACCAGCGAGCCGAGCATCAGGGCGAGTCCCGCCACCGCCAGGATCACCACGCCGGGAAGCAGGAAGATTTCGAGCGCGACCAACAGGAGCCCCAGACCGAAAACCAGGATGGGTTCCTGGCCGGAGAGACCGGCGACATAGTTGCCGAGGAAGACCATTCCCAGCAGCGCAATGCCCGCCATCCCGAACATGCCAAAGCCCGGGGTCTTGAACTCGATGAACAGGGCCAGCATGCCGAGCCCCATCAAGACCGGCGAAATTGCCGTCAGCCAGACCGCAAGTCGTTCGGACCAGGTCAACTCGAGCGTCGTAATCGTCGCGCTCGCGCCGGGAAATTTCTGCGCCACGATCTCGTTGATCGACGCCGCGATGCCCGCCCCGAGCAGGGGCTGGAGCGGGTCGCCGTATTTCTTGACCGCCTCGACGGCGGTAAGGGAGAGCAGCTCGCCCTTACCCTTGATGAGTTCATCGCCAATCTTCAATTCGGTTTCCGAATCGATCATCGCGGAGATCACCTCGCCGCGGTAGGCCTTGCCCTCGCTCATCGCCCGGACGCGGGCCTTCAGGTAGCTGACGATCTTCAGCTTCATGGTGGCGTCGACGTCCTCGCCGGTGCCCGAGACGGGGGCCGCGGCGCCGATGATGCCGGCCGGGGCGAACCAGATCTCCTCGGTGGTGGCGGAAATGAAGGCGCCGGCGGAAATCGCCTCGGTGTTCACATAAGTGATCGTGGTGCCACTGAACTTTCCGAGGGCCTCCATAATCTCGAAGGTGGAATCGAGAGCGCCGCCCGGAGTCTTCATGTCGAGGATCACCGCATCCGCCTTGGCCTCGATCGCTTCCTTTAGCCCCCGGCGCACCACATAGAGGACCGCGGAGCCAATTTGATCGCGGACGGGGATGACAAAGACCCGAATCTCCTTCGGATTCACCGGGACGGCCGCCGGCGCCGCGGGATCGGCGGCCCGGAGGCCGGTCGCCAACACACAAACGCCGAGAAGCTGAAGCAGCCACTTTGTCACTGGAGCGGAAACCGTAGCGCTGGTTCCACGCAGAGCAAGAGCACGCCGCCGCCGCTTGAAAGGGCCGGCGGCTTTCCAGTCGTGTGGAGCGCCGGCGCGGGCGCGGACACACAATTCACTTGGCGCGTGCCGGCCGCATGGAATGCTTCGCGGCATGGAAAAAGTGCCCTATCAAGGCCAGACCCTCACCCGCTGGCGCGTTGGCAATTCCACGTTCCTCGCCCTGCCGGAAAAGGGCGCACGGCTGATGAACTGGAACCTGACGCTCGGTGACGGCTCGGTGCGCGACGTGCTCTATTGGCCCGAGAACGCCGATTTCGCCGACATCGCCAAGGTGCGCGGGGGCAATCCGATTTTATTTCCCTTCAACGGTCGCTGTTTCGATCAGGGCGAAATCTTCTTCTGGCGCGCCGCCGATGGCGTCCGGCGTCCGATTCCGCTGCATGGCATCGCCCGCCAGGCGGAATTCAAGATCACCCACCTCGACGCACGGGGGTTCAGCGCCCAACTCGTGCCTGGCGCCGAGGCTCAGGCCGCCTACCCGTTCGACTACGAATTCAGCATCACGTACCGCTTCGAACCGTTCGGACTGACGTGCGAGTTCGCGCTCACGAATCTCGGACGCGAACCGTTGCCGTGGAGCGCCGGCCATCACTTCTACTTCACCCTGCCCTGGAGCGAGGGGCTGACGCGGTCCGATTACCTCATTCGCATTCCCGCGACGAAGCGCCTGAAACAGGATCCCACCGGCGCGCTGATCGCGGGTCCCGCGCTGCAGCCGGAGGAGAGTATGAGCAACAAGGCCCTGATCGACACTTTCCACACCGGGCTGCGGAGCAACGAAGTCATCTTCGGCGAGAAGGGTCGCCCGGGGGACATCACGGTCCGGCTCGGCGGTGAAAAGATTCCGCCCCCGGATGCCACGTTCGTGACGTGGTCGCTGGCTGACGACTCCCCGTTCTTTTGTGTCGAGCCGTGGATGGGCCCGGCCAACGCCGCGGGACACAAGGTCGGCCTGCATCTCGTTCCGCCCGGCCAGACGCAGAAGTTCAGCGTCAGCGTCGGGGTCCGCTGAGGTCAGTCGATTTTACCTACCTTTTTCTGCGAAATGGAACACATTGCGGGCATGGTAATTTTTCCCGGCCAATTGGCCTTCATGGAAGGGCTGGGTGGCCCCGAGATGATGCTGATCTTCGTGGTCATCCTCATGATGTTCGGGGGCCAGAAGCTGCCGGAGTTCGCGCGCGGACTCGGAAAATCCATCCGGGAATTCAAGAAGGCCGCCGCCGGGGTGGAGGATGAATTCAAGCGCGCCATGGACGAGGACGAGCGGAAGAAGTCGATCGCCGCCCTTCCCGCCGCTCCCGCGATCCCAGCGCCCACCATCATGCCGCCGAATCCCGACGACCTGCCGCCCGAGGCGCTGGCTCCCGTCATCGCCGGCGACACGTCCACGGCCCCTTCGATCGATTCGATCCCACCGCCACCGTTGATTCCCCTGGATGGTACGCCCACGGAATCCCCGGCGCCGACCGCGATCGGCGAGGCGACCTTGCCGGTCGACAACGGACCATCACCCGCGACCGCGACTCCACCGGCGGCGATCCCGCCGCCGCCCGCCCCCGTGGCCGGTCAGCGCAGCCGCGACGACTATTCGTGAACCCGGGAGAGTCCACCGTCGACGATGCGCCGGTGGCGATCCCGATCACCGGGGAATTGGATCTGCACACCTTTCGGCCCGCGGATCTCGGTGAGCTCATCCCGGCCTATCTCGCGGAATGCGCCGCCCGGCGGATGACGTCCCTCCGGATCATCCACGGCAAAGGCACCGGCACCCTGCGAACCACCGTGCACGGACTCCTGCAACGATCCCCGCTGGTCGCCTCGTTCCGACTCGGTGATGAAACCAGCGGTTCGTGGGGCGCCACGCTGGTCACGCTGCGCCCATGAAACGGTTCCTGCTCGGCCTCCTCATGGCGCTGGCGGCGTTTCCGCTCGGCCGGGCCGCCGCGCCCGCGGAAACGGGACGGCCGCCGGTCGTCGTGATTTCCCTCGATGCGTTCCGCTGGGACTACATCGCCACGCATCCGGCTGAAACGCCGCGCCTCCGGCAACTGATCAAGGAGGGCGTCACCGCACGCGGTCTGATTCCGGTGTTTCCGTCGCAAACGTTCACGAATCACTACTCGATGGTGACAGGACTTTATCCCGCGCACCACGGCATCATCGGCAACGGTTTCTTCGACGCCGCGCGCGGCGAGGTGTTCAATTACCGGCTGCCCACGGCCGTGCGCGACGGGAGCTGGTTCGGCGGCGAACCGATTTGGGTGACCGCCGGCCAGCAGGGCAAGACGAGCGGGGTCTCCTTCTGGGTCGGCTCCGAGGCGGAGATTCGCGGGCGGCGCCCCACCCACTGGCGGCCGTTCAGCACGACCGTGACCTTCGAGGAGCGGCTCGAGGAGTTGGCCGGTTGGTTGCGGCTGCCGGCGGCAGAACGACCGGCGATCATCCTCTTCTACCTGGATGACACCAACACCGCCGGACACTACTTTGGGCCCGGCTCGGCCGAGGTCGCCGCGGCCATCCAACTGCTCGATCGCCGCGTCGGCCACCTGCTCGATCGGGCCACGGCCGAGGGGGTGGCGCTGAACCTGATCGTCGTTTCCGATCACGGCATGGCGCCGACGGACGGCCAGGCCCAGACGACGATCCTCGACGAGATCATCGATCTCCGCACGGTCCAGATCGATTTCGACGGCCCCCTCGCCGGACTCCGTCCGCACGATGGCGACGCCGCGGCGCTGGTCCGGAAACTCGCAGTGCTACCGCCGCAGTATCATGTTTATCGTGACACCGAACTGCCGGCGCGCTGGCACGTCACCCCGGGCCCGCGCGTGCCCGCGGTCTGGATTGTGCCGGACGCCGGCTGGCGCATCCAGCAACGGAGCCGTTTCCTCTCGACCCGCGATTCGCGACTGAAGGGCGATCATGGGTACGACAGCGCCGATCCCACGATGCACGGACTCTTTATCGCCCACGGCCCCGCCTTCCGCACGGGACTGACGATCGATGCCATCGAGAGCATCCATGTGTACAATTTACTCTGCGCCGCCGCGGGATTGACGCCGGCCCCGAACGACGGCGACGACCGGCTGGTGCGGGCGGTGCTGGCGCCGAGGTGAAGTTGGACGCCGGGGAATCCAGATGGCGGCCCCGCAGGTTTGGTTGAGCATCCGCTGCATCCGTGACATCTGCGGATAATGGCCGACGGGCTCGGCTCCGATTCCTGGCTTCGTGGCTTCAGGCTCAAACCCAGTCTGAATCGATCCGGTGGGTCCACAGATGGACGCAGATGAGCGCAGATGGAGCGAACACCCGCGCAATCCGGATGGAGCCTGAAGCCAGAAAACCAGGAGTCAGATCAATCGCGTGGGCCGATTCCCCCCCCCGGTGCTGAGCCAATCCTCCAATCCTTTAACCACGAAGGCACGAAGACACAGGGGTGCGGAAACGGTCGCTGGCTTGGCGGCCGTCATCTGAGGCCATCTGCGAGGTCAAGAACTCAGGAAGGTGTCGGCGACAGAAAGTTGATCGCCCCTGCAACTTTCCGCGGGCGGCTGTGTTCTTGGCGCAACACACCAATCAACAAATGACATCCGCCATGAAACTCATCTCCTCCCTCTCCCTCCTCGCCATGATCGCCGGCCTCGCCGCCACCGTGGCCCTGGCCGGCGGCGCCCTGGCAGCCGCGAGTCTTTCCCTCTCGCTCGGCATGCTCTTGCTGCCGGTCGCCATGGGTGACACGTCGTCACGGCGCCCGCTCTCCGTGCCCGTGGTCGCGTCCCGCGCCGAACGGATGGCCCTGGCCGCTTGATTGAAATTCGGTTCCCGGACACCTCCCGGGTGGCATGGGTCTCCCGACCCATGAATCGCAGACTGAAATCCACCCTTCCTGGATTGGGGAGACCCGTGCCACCCGCCAATTGAGTTCTCACCTTTCGATCTCCACTTTTACTCCATGACACAAATTCCTCTCTCGCCCGGCTCCGGTCAGATGCACGCGGTCGACTACACCATCCACGGCGACGACATGCAGTTCGTCGAAGTGGAACTCGATCCGTCCGAGGCGGTGATCGCCGAGGCCGGAGGCATGATGTACATGGACGATGGCATCGCGATGGAGACCGTCTTCGGGGACGGCGCCCCGCAAACCGGAGGCCTGATGGGCGCGCTGCTCGGCGCCGGCAAACGCCTGCTCACCGGCGAATCGCTTTTCCTCACCGTCTTCCAGAATCAGGGCGCGGTTAAACGCCGGGTCGCCTTCGGTGCACCCTATCCCGGCAAGATCCTGCCCGTGCACCTCGCCGAACTGGGCGGTGAGCTCATCGCCCAGAAGGATTCCTTCCTCTGCGCGGCCAAGGGCGTGAGCATCGGCATCGCGTTTCAACGCCGGCTCGGAGCCGGTCTCTTCGGTGGCGAAGGCTTCATCATGCAACGTCTCACCGGCGACGGCTGGGCATTCATCCACGCCGGCGGCACGCTCTACGAGCGCACGCTGGCGCCCGGGGAATTGATCCGCGTGGACACCGGTTGCATCGTGGCGCTGCAGCCCAGCGTCGAGTTCGACATCCAATATGTCGGCGGCGTTAAAACCGCGCTCTTCGGCGGGGAGGGACTCTTCTTCGCCACCCTGCGCGGCCCCGGCCGAATCTGGCTCCAATCGCTGCCGTTCTCCCGACTCGCGGGACGCATCGTCGCCGCCGCGCCGCGTCCCGGCCGCGGAGGACGCGAGGAAGGCTCTTTGCTCGGCGGGATCGGCCGGCTGGTCGACGGCGACAACTCTTGAGATTTTCGATTTCAGGCCGGAGTTTTCACGGCCTTCACGATTCCATCCATCCGGTCCAGCGGGTTCCACCCGCTGGCTAGGCCGGGCGTGAAGCGCCCGGTCCGGCCAATGAAAAGGGGCCCGGATTGCTCCGGGCCCCTGTTATAAACTAACCCCTTCGCGCGGGATTAACCGCGGCCGAAGAGCCGGGACCACCGAACGCGGTATTCGGAAGCGGCCACGCCCAGAAGTCCTAGGACTGAGGCGTAACCGATCACGGTCTCCACGTTGGGTTGGGCACGGTAGGAAAGCACGAGTGCGGCGGCGGCGATCAAGCCGAGGAGTACCGCGATTATGTTCTTTGTGTTCATATGATGTCTGGATTCCGACGACCCCTAATCGAGTCGACGTCCCCATTATACACCCGGATTTCAATAGTTGAAATCGCTACTTCCTATTGATGACATAGGCATAGCCTATGGAACTAAACCAACTCCGCTACTTCGTCGCCGTCGCTGAGACCGGCAATTTCACCCGCGCTTCGGAGCGATCAAACGTAACACAACCTTCTCTTAGCCAGCAGATATTGAATCTGGAACGCGAGGTCGGTCATAAGCTGTTTCACCGCTTGGGGCGCAAGGCCGTCCTCACCGAGGCAGGGGTTGCCTTCCTCGAACGGGCGCGACGAATCCTTTTTGAGGTCGAAAACGCCACCAAGGAACTGAGCGACCATCCCAGCCTCGGACGCAGGATCACGGTGGGTGCGGTACAAACCGTTATGCCGTATCTCATAACACCATTCCTCGCACGATGTCTGACCGAACATCCGAATCTTAAGATCGATGCCCGGGAAGACTTTCGGGCGAAGCTCGTCAGCGCGGTGGTGGAGGGAGAACTCGATCTGGCCGTGGTCCCGATGCCGGTTAAGGATCATCGCGTCGCGGTGGAAACCCTTCTAATAGAGCCGCTTTTGCTTGTGGTCGGAAAGGATCACCCGATCGCCAGCCGGACCGAAATCAGCATCGGGGATCTCGCCAACGAGACGTTCGTCTCCTTGGGCGACTCAAGTGCACTGGCCGGACAGATCCGGGAATTCTTTGGCGACCAGAAGTTTCAGCCGTATATTGGCTATCGCTGCGCCCAAGTCGCTACCCTCAAGTTGTTTGTTTCAATGGGCCTCGGTATTTCAATTCTTCCGCAACTGGCACGCCTGCCTGACGATCGAGACACCCTCACTTATCTCCGCCTGACGGGGACGGCCCCGACCCGCGAACTCGTGATTATCCGCCATCTCCAGCGCTACCAAAGCCGCGGCGCGGAACAGTTTCTGACCTTGTTGCGCGAGCAGGTTCGTGGGCAGGAGGAAACCGTCGCGGCGGTGGGCTGACCATTTGCAGTTTCCGCAAACTCCCGAACCCTCAGCGTTTCATGTCGCAAACCAGCCACGGGCTAAGTCCCAGTCGCGAACGCGCTACGCTCCTGACTTTGGCGGCGGTGCAGTTCACGCACATCCTGGACTTCATGATCATGATGCCGCTGGGGGCGCAGCTCATGCGGGCCTTCAACATCACGCCGGCGCAGTTCACGTATCTCGTGGCGTCGTATGGACTCGCGGCGGCGATCAGCGGCTTTGCGGGTGGGTTCGTCCTCGACCGCTTCGATCGGAAGCGCTCGCTGCTCTTTCTATACACGGGCTTCGCGCTCTCGACCGTCGCCTGCGGGCTGGCCCCCACCCACCACTGGCTCCTCGCCGCGCGGCTCGCCGCCGGAGCTTTCGGCGGCCTGGCCGGATCGATGGTATCCGCCATGGTTGGCGACATCATTCCGCCCGCCCGCCGCGGTCGCGCGATGAGCCTCGTCATGGCGGCCTTTCCCATCGCATCCGTGCTCGGCGTGCCGGCCGGGTTGATCCTGGCGGGAAAGTTCGGCTGGCACTCCGCCTTCTTCCTCCTCGCGGGCTTGGCGGCCCTGGTGCTGATCCTCGCCTCGCTGGCCCTGCCACCGATCCGTACCGCGGTACACGATCACCAACCGTGGCGACAAATGAGGGAGATCATGTCGCACCGGATCCATCTTCGCGCGTTCGCCCTATCCTCCGTGCTCATCATTGGTGGCGGCATGCTCGTGCCGTTCCTCGCCCCGACTTTTATCACCAATGTCGGGCTCGACGAAAAGGTGCAGTTGCCGATCGCCTACGCCGTCGGCGGGCTGGCCACGGCGCTCAGCACACCGCTGATCGGCTGGCTCAGCGATCACGTGGATCGCCTGAAACTGCTCGCCGTGATCTCGACCGCCGGAGTGATCGTCGTCCTGATCATCACCCGGCTCGGGCCCTCGTCTCTGACCTTCGCCGCGACCATGATGGCGCTCTTCATGGTGACGATGTCGGGCCGCTTCTCGCCCGCGATGACCATGGTGGCCAACGCGGTGGAAGCGCGGTACCGGGGCGGATTCATGAGCGTCAGCAACGCGCTGCAACAAGCCGCCAGCGGCCTCGCGAATATCGGCGCCGGCCTGCTGGTGAGCTTCGATCCCGCGGGCCGGTTGGTCGGCTATCCGACTGCCGGCAATATCTCGATTTTCTTCTTCGTCCTCACGGTCGTGCTCGCCGCGAATCTTCGGGCCGCCGCACCCCATGTGGCGATGCCGGCCCCCGGCAACCCATTCGGGACCCGGGAGCAACCGAGACGTCGAGGTGAGTCCTGCTGATCGGGCCATCTGCTCTCCGCCGTGCCCGGGCGCTCCATCATCTGGGACATCATCCGCCACGGCAGGCACAAGTGAGAATTCGTGGTCGCAGCCTTGTCCGGGACGCCGGGCCCTCGTAGTTTGGCCACTTTTCCGATGTCCGCCACCGTCACCACGCCGTCCACCCTGCCTCCCCTCCGCCTCGTGCGCCGGCCGGAGCTGCTCGCGCCGGCCGGCGACTGGGAGTGCGTCCGGGCGGCTGTGGAAAATGGAGCCGACGCGATTTACTTCGGGCTCGAGCGCTTCAACGCCCGGATGCGGGCAAAGAACTTCACCCAGTCAGATCTGCCCGCCCTGATGGCATTCCTGCATCGCCGCGGGGTGCGCGGCTACGTGACCTTCAACACGCTGGTCTTCCCCAACGAGCTCGCCGAGGCCGAGGAATATCTGCGCACCATCCTGGCGGCGGGCGTCGATGCCGCGATCGTCCAGGACGTCGGCATCTGCCGGATGATCCGGGCGCTCTCGCCGGATTTCCCGATCCACTGCTCGACCCAGATGACGATTACGAGCGTGGCCGGGGTCCGGTTTGCGCGGGAGCTCGGCGCCAATCTCGTCGTCCTCGCGCGGGAGAATTCGTTGAAGGAGATCAACGCGATCCAGGACGCAATCGCCCGCGACGCCTCCGCGCCCGGAGTCGTCGCCGAAGCGCCGGTCAAGCTCGAGGTCTTCGTGCATGGCGCCCTCTGCGTCGCGTACTCCGGCCAATGCCTGACGAGCGAGTCGCTCGGCGGCCGGTCGGCCAACCGCGGCGAATGCGCGCAGGCGTGCCGGATGCCCTACGATCTGATCGCCGACGGCAAGCAAGTGGATCTCGGCGACCGGCGCTATCTCCTGAGCCCGCAGGATCTGGCGGGGATTGAAGTGCTGCCCGAGCTGGTCCAGAGCGGCGTCTCATCCCTGAAGATCGAGGGCCGGCTCAAGTCGCCCGAGTACGTGGCGAGCATCACGCGGGTGTATCGCCAGGCCTTGGACAAGGTCATGGCCGCGCAGGTGGAGAACTCCGGTGCGGGGGTTGAGAGCCCATCATGGCCGGGCGGTTCCGGAGCTCTCCACCCTCAGACCTCAACTCTCAACCCGGCCCCCGCCTCCTACGAACTCCAGATGGCGTTCTCCCGCGGGCTCTACACCGGCTGGTTCCGCGGGATCAACAACCAGGAACTGGCCCATGCGCGCTTCGGCACCAAGCGCGGGGTGTTCCTCGGCGAGGTCGCGCAGGTGGCCAACGAAAGCGTTTCGCTCGCGCTCGTGGCGCCGCTGAAGCCCGGCGACGGCATCGTGTTCGATGCCGGCAAGCCGGACGAACGCGAGCAGGGCGGCCGGGTTTACCAGGTCGAGCCGTCGCGCGATGGACGCGAAACCGTCCTGCGCTTCGGGCAGGGCGACATCGACTGGCGCCGCGTCCAGGTTGGGCAGCGGATCTGGAAGACCAACGATCCCGCCCTCGAGCGGGAACTGCGGGCGACGTTTGCCGGTGAACAGGTGCGGTACCAGCGGCCGATCTCCCTCGAGGTCCATGGCCTCGCCGGCGCGCCGCTGACGCTGATCGCCCGCGATCAGGATGGCCACGTGGCCCAGCTTCAGTCCGCGCTCCCGCTGGCGATCGCCGAACGACAACCGCTGACGACCGAACGCCTCCGCGAACAGCTTGGCCGGCTCGGCGGGACGCCCTTCACCCTTGGCGAGCTGACATCGCGGCTCGAGGGCAACGTCATCCTTCCGATCAGCGAACTGAACCGGATGCGCCGCGAGGCCGCGGCCGAACTTGAACGGCAGGCCGCGACGCCGCGCCGGTGGACGACGCAGGCCTTCACCCGCCCGGACTTCACCGCCGCGGCGCCGGCGCCGTCCGCGCCGGAACTCATTGCCGTGATCCGCAGCCTCGATCAGCTCGATGCCGCCTGGGAGGCCGGGGTGCGGACCCTCTATTGCGAGTTCGAGAATCCGAAGCGCTACCGCGATGCGGTCGCGCGCTTCCGGGAGCGGCAGGCCGAGTTGAGTCCGGCGGACGCAGCCCGTGACGCCGGCAGCATCTGGGTCGCGCCGCCGCGGATCTTCAAGCCGGGCGAAGAGTGGATTCTCCAGCAGGTGCGTTCGTGCAACGCCGACGGCTACCTCGTCCGCAATTACGATCATCTCGCGTTCTTCGCCGCCGATCGGAAGCGCGGCGACTTCTCCCTCAACGTCGCGAATCCCTGGGCCGCGGATTACTTTCTCCGCCACCACGGCCTCGAGCGCGTGACGGCGAGCTACGATCTCAACATCGCCCAACTCGAGGCGCTGCTGCGGACCGCACCCGGCGCGTGGTTCGACATCACGATTCACCAGCACATGCCGATGTTTCACATGGAGCACTGTGTGTTCTGCGCGTTTCTGTCCGCGGGGCGCGATTATCGGGACTGCGGCCGCCCTTGCGATACCCAGGTCGTATCGCTGAGGGATCGCGTCGGCGCCGATCTCCCGCTCAAGGCCGATGCCGGCTGCCGGAACACCGTCTTCAACAATCGGGCGCAAACCGGTGCCGAGTATGTCTCGCGGCTCCGCGATCTCGGGGCGCGGCAGTTCCGGGTCGAGTTTGTCAACGAGAGCCCCGCGGAGGTGCAGGACACGCTCCGTCGCTACCAGCAGCTCCTGCGCAACGAGATCAGCGGGGCCGACCTGTGGCGCGAGCTGAAGTTGCTCAACCAACTCGGTGTCACCCGCGGCCAGATGGAAACCGCCGCGCCGGTTCTGGCCCGGAAAGCCTGAGCGGCCTGGCCATCGCGCCAGGTCATTCCGCGTCCCGGCGCCGACTCCGGCTCAATCGTCCCGGCGGCCGAGCAAGAGCCCGACGATCACGCTCACGCCGAGCGCGCTGGCCAGCGACTGGTACGGTTTCGCGCGCACCGCGTGGTCGGCGCGCCGGGCGCCAGCGGCGAGGGCTTCGTTGGTCCCGTCGGGCGGCTTCGTCCGCCGCGACCCAGGCCGAGGCATAGACTTGGTTGAGCCGATCGGGGGTCCCGGCCAGCCGGGCCTTGATCGCGCCCAGCCGATCAAGCGCCTTGGTCCAAGGTCGCCCCCCCAGTATGTCCTCCGCCTCGGCCATGAACTGGTTGAGATGGGCGATCACTTGATCCGGGGTTTCAAAGATTGAGGCGGGGGCTGGGTTCTTCAGGGGGACTTGGGCGTGATGGAAACAGACGACAAGGACCGACGTAACCGCGCCTCCGAGGTGGCGCGAAACAAGGCGAAGCCGTTTGCACGACCCCGCCAGGTCCAGCTTCAACTTGCCCATCCCGAGAACATGGCCCGCCTAAATGGTCGTCGGTTGAGACAGAAGTCGCGGTTCCCGGTTCGGCCGCGACCTTGCCCAGGCGCGATATTCGAGCCCCTCCCCGCTACGCCGCCCCGAAAATCAACGCCCCGAAATCTCTTTCTGGTGTCGAATTTGGATCGAGAACGTGTAAATTTTCCCATCCGGCTCCTGCATGTCCACCATCACCAACGTCCGTCCAGTCCCTCCGTTGACGCCCCCGGCCAAGCTGACCGACCTCGAAATCAAGGATGCCCAGCTGATTTTCGGATCGGTCTGGCGTGATCTGGAAGAGGGTTTCGGCCGCGAGAACCTCCGATTTCCCAAGGAGATCATTCTTCTCGGCGGCGCGCCGGGCGCCGGCAAGGGCACGAACACGGACTTCATCACCCAGACCCGCGGCCTCACCTGCCCGCCGATCGTGGTGAGCGCGCTGCTCGACTCCCCGGAGGCCCAGGCACTCAAGAATGCCGGCAATATGGTGGGCGATCGGGACGTCGTCAGCCTGCTGCTGCGCGAATTGCTCAAGCTGGAGTATCGCGACGGCGCCATCCTTGACGGCTTCCCCCGGACGAAGGTGCAGGTCGAGTGTTTGAAGCTCCTCGTGGATCGGATGAACGCCCTCCGGCGCGAGTATTACGACACTCCGCTCTCGATCCATTTCCGCCAGCCCACCGTCCACATCATGGTGCTCTTCGTGGATGAGAAGGAGTCGATCGCCCGGCAACTGAAGCGCGGCCGCGAGATCCGGGAACACAATGAGGAAGTGCTCCGCAGCGGCATCGGCGTCGTGCGGGAGGAACGCCCGACGGATCATGATGAGGCCCTCGCCCGCCGTCGCTACCGGGTGTTCAAGGAGCAGACTTGGGATGCCCTCCAGTCGCTGAAGGAAATCTTCCACTACCACTTCATCAATGCGCAGGGATCGTACGAGGAGGTGGAGCGCAACATCCTCAACGAACTCGAATACCAGAGCACCCTGGAGCTCGATCCCCGCACGGTGGACCGGCTCCGCGGGGTGCCGGTGGCGAGCGAAATTATTGTCCATGCCCGCCAGGAACTGGTGAAGCGGCTCGATTCCTACGAACTGGAACACCGCGAGCTCTTCGCCAGCGTCACCCACTTCATCGAGACCAAGATCATCCCGATCGTGCTCCGCCACGCCATTTCCGGCGTCGCGCACATCAACGCCGAGGAGCGCGTCCTCGATGATCCGCTCGCCCTGGCGATGTTGATCGATGTCTTCTCCGAGCGCGGCTACCATGCGGTCGTGGACATCCACAAGATCGAGCTGCCCGAGAAGGTCGACCTCACGACCGGCGCGATCAAGTGCCGGATGAAGAAGGTCTATCGGATCCAAATCCGCTTCCAGGGCTCGGAAATCCGCCGCGGGTAATCAGGTCGCTCCGCCGCCCAGGCTACCCGGCAGCCGGCCGCGGTTGGCTTTCATGCCTGTCAGGCCGTTCCACGCGCCGCAAAGAGGCCCCACTGCATGCCTCCGCCCACCACCCGCCGTCCTTTTCTGTTCCTGGGTCTGTTCGTCAGCCTCGCCTTCGCGGCCCCGGCCTTCGCCGCGGCTTGGGATGCGCTCCATGTGTTCGGCGACAGCTACTCGGACAGCGGGGCCGGCTATGCCGACATCAACGGACCCACCGCCGTCGTCTATCTGGCGCGACGGCTGGAGATTCCCAGCTTCCAGGAAGTCGGTCTCCGGCTGAATCCCGCCCTGGCCACGCTGCCGGCGAGCATCACGCTGCCGGGTGCCGACGTCCGGCTGAGCCGCTGGGGATAATTTTTCGGCGACGTGATGGCCAACGCCGCCCGCCACGGGATCACCAACACGACGGACACCTGCGCCGGCCGGGCGATCTTCGATGAGGACACCACCCCGCGTGGGGATCCCGAAACCTACTACTTTTACCACGCCGGCCATCCCTCGACCGCCGTGCACCGCCTCGTCGGCGAGCGACTGCTGGCTGAGGCTCTCACGGCCGCGCCAACTGTCCGGAGTCCCTAGAGCCCCAAAACCTATTCGTAACGCAGCGCCTCGATCGGGTCGAGGGACGCCGCCTTCCACGCGGGATATAGGCCGAAGATGACGCCAATCCCGCCGCAAACGGCGAGCCCGATGCCGGCCCACAGCCAGGGGAAAGTGATCGACGTGTTCATCGCCATCGCCACGGCGTTGCCTCCGCCGACGCCGATCACGACGCCCGCCACCCCTCCGATCATCGAGAGGGCGACCGCCTCGGCGAGGAACTGCAGGAGGATGCTGCGCTTCTTCGCCCCGATGCTCTTACGAATGCCGATCTCCTTGGTGCGCTCCGTCACACTGACGAGCATGATGTTCATCACGCCGATGCCCGAGGCGAGGAGTGCAATCGCGCTGATGATCAGCGCACCCGCCGCCACGATGTCCGCGATTTTGTTGAAGGCCTCGATCAGTGACTCGTTGGAGAAAACCTCGAAGTCATTGGGATCCTCGGGTTCGAGCCCGCGGACGAGCCGCATCGCCCCAATCGCCTGTTCCTCCGTGGCCGCAATTTCCGTCGGTCCCGGGGCCTGGACATTGATACTGATTGAGCGCCAGGCCCGCCCGTAAATCGCGAGAAACCGGCTGATTGGGGTGAGGACGAGATTGTCGGGATTGCCCCCGAACGAGGACCCCTTCGGCGCGAGGAGGCCGACCACCGTGTAATTCTGGCCGTTCATCCGGACGAGCCTCCCCAGCGCCTCGCCATCCGGAAAGACCCGCTCGACCACCGCCGCCCCCAGCACGCACACCGCGCGACCATAGAGAACGTCGTCGACCCCGAGGTTGCGGCCCGCACCGACATCGTAGTTGAAGGCCGTGATAAAGTTATCGTCCGTCCCAATCAACCGGACGTTCGGGTTCGTGCGCAGGTCGCGATTCACCACCGTGACGCCGTTGCGGCTGATCTGGAGATTCACGCGCGCCGCCTCGCCCATCGCTTCCTTGAACCGCTCGGCATGCGGATAACTGATGTCGCGCCGGTTGCGGAACCGCGTCCACGGATCGGAGAAGTTGATCGGTGGAAACTTCGTGACCTGAAAGCTGTTCGCCCCGAGGACATTCAGGCCGGTCTCGATCGATGAGCGCATGCCGTTGATCAACGTCATCACGCCGATGACGGAGAACACCCCCACCGCAATGCCGAGCACCGTCAGGCTCGAACGCAGCTTGTTCGAGCTCAGGGCCGTGACGGCGAGGCGGAAGGTTTCGATGCTGCGCATTTGATCGGATTTTGGATTTTGGATTCTCGATTTTGGATTTCAGGCCCCGCTTACTAAACCAGCTTCCCCATTTTCCGCTGCAGCGTCTGGCGGGACGCGACCATGATGGCGGTCAGTTCACTCGCTTCCTGCGCCAACGGGATAACTTGCTCCGGGGGCGCCAACTCGTGGTCGGAAATCAATTCCAGCCAGTACCCGGACTCATCCGCCTGTTCCTCGACCACGGAAATCTTCGACACCATCTCAGCGACCGAACGTGAACGACATGCCGCCCGGTAATTCGCTCCGACAGAGGTGGCACAGCGCCCCAGCTGCCCCGCTAGAATTCGCGCCGCCCGGCTATCCGGCAGCGAATCGACGAGCTGCAGCACAAGCCGGGCAAAAGACTTCGTTCGCAGCTTCAATTCTCGTTCCGTCATCCGCCCAATTTTACGCGGGCGACTAGGCGAAGAAAACCGTGGCTGACCCCAAATTGCGGGGTAGCCAGCGCGACGACGGTAGTCGGCTCGAAATCCAAAATCGAGAATCCAAAATCCGAAATCACTCATAGCGAAGCGCCACCACGGGGTCCAACTTGCTCGCCTGCCAGGCGGGGGCGAAGCCGCTGAACACCCCGGTCACCACGGACGCGGAGAGCCCGACCAGCACCAGGCCGGCGGAGAAAACCAGCGGGAACGAGGGCATGACGACCGCGACCACCGCGGACATTGCCCAGGCCGTCGCGAGCCCTCCCAGGCCGCCCAAGACGCAGATGCTCACTGCCTCGATCAGGAACTGCAGGAGAATCGTCCGCCGGCGGGCACCCAGCGCCTTGCGCGTGCCAATCTCCTTCGTCCGCTCCTTCACGCTGACGTAGGTGATGTTCATGATTCCGATCGCGCCGACGAAGAGCGCGAGCCCGGTCACGAAGAGTCCGCCTAGCGCGATCTTCTGTTTGATGGGATCAATTTGCTCCCGGATGATCTGCTGGCTGTTGATCTCGAAGTCGTCCTTCTTCTCCGGCCCGAGCTTGCGCACGCGCCGCATCACGCCGCGCAACTCGTCCTTCGCCTCGTCCATCCGCGCCAGATCGACCTGCACGCGGATATCGGGATTCGCTGACCGCAGCGAAAAAGATCGGCCAAATGCGCTCAGCGGCAAAATCACCTGGGAGTCCCAGCTGAACAGTCCGAGAAAACTGCCCTGCCGCGCCGCGACCCCGACGACGGTGTAGCGCTGGTTCCGAATCTGGATCGACTGGCCCAGCGACGATTCGCCGGGAAACAGGGCGTCGGCGACATCGAAGCCAATCACCGCCACATTGCGGCCACCGCGGCCCTCGAGTTCGCTGAAGAAGCGGCCCTCCTTCATGTCGGACCGGACAATCCGGCCCAGATCCGAGCTGGTGCCCACAATTCGGATACTGGAGAGCCGATACTCGCCCCGGATCACATTCGCGTTCCACGCCGCCGACGGGACGGCCACCTTGAGCGGACCGGCTGGATTCGCCGCGATCCACTCGTTGATCGGGTCCGCGTAATCAGTGGAGATGTCGCGCCGGTTCCGGAAATTCCACCAGTCCTGCACGTCGCGCCAGGGCCACTTGGTCACATAGAGCACGTCGTCGCCGAATCCGGCCAGGCTGCGCTCCACCCCGGCATCGATCCCGAGGATAGCGGTGCCCATCAGCGTCACCGCGACGATCCCGATGATCACGCCGAGGGCCGTCAGCGACGAACGCAGCTTGTTTGCCCGAATCTGCGCGAAGGCGATCCGGACCGACTCGGAGATCTCATAGAGGAAGCGAGACATGCGGATTTTCGATTTTGGATTCTCGATTTTCGATTCTCGGATGAACGTCTTTCGCTACGGGAACCGGTGGGTAAGCGGATTTCGGCAATCGAAAATCGAGCGAAGCGACAGCGTCATCCAAAATCAAAAATCACGCCGCCGCGCCCGCGGCGGCGTCACTTTCGATCAAACCGTCGCGCAAGCGCACGATGCGCCGCGCGTGCCGCGCGATGTCCTCCTCGTGGGTGACGACGATGATGGTGTTACCCTGGTCGTAGAGGTGCTCGAAGAGCTGCATGATTTCCTCGCCCGTCTTGGAATCGAGGTTTCCCGTCGGCTCGTCGGCGAGAACGATCGAGGGCGTGTTGACGAGCGCCCGCGCGATGGCGACGCGCTGGCGCTGGCCGCCCGAGAGCTCGTTCGGCCGGTGAAACATCCGATCGCCCAGCCCGACATTCTCCAGGGCGCGGCGGGCGCGCTCGACCCGCTCGGTCTTCGGCAGGCCGGCGTAGATGAGCGGCAGCTCCACATTCTGCAGCGCGTTCGAGCGCGGGAGCAGGTTGAAGGTCTGGAAGACGAAGCCGATCTCCCGGTTGCGGATCTCGGCCAGTTCGTCGTCCACCATCGTGGCCACGTTCTTGCCGTTGAACTCGTACCGGCCCGCCGTCGGGGTATCGAGGCAGCCGAGCATGTTCATCAGGGTCGACTTGCCGCTGCCCGAGGGTCCCATGATCGCTAGGTATTCGTTGCGGCGGATCTTCAGACCGACCCCGCGGAGGGCGTGAATCGTCTCGCTGCCCATCCGGTAAAGTTTCGTCACCTCCTCGATGTCGATCACGATCGCGCCGGGAGGACGGACGGCGCGCACATCGCCGAAGACGCGAGCAGGATGACTCATGGCAGGATGCACGGGAGGCGCCGGGACCGCGGGAGATGCGCGGGCGGGCGGGCGGATTAGCTCTTCGCGTCCTTCTTCTTGGGCACCTCGATCTTGACCTTCGAGCCGTCCTTCAGCGTCCGGGTGATGACCCCGAAGCTGCCGCTGACGACTTCGTCGCCGGCCTTCAGGCCCGACTTGATCTCGATGTGCGAGGTATCCTGGATCCCGGTCTCGACCCGGACCATCTTCACCACGTCGCCGGATTTGACGAAGACCACGCGCTGCAAGTTTTCGCGGTCGGCCTTCTCGGCCTGGCGCTGCTGCTGGACATTCACCGCGGCGACGGCGCCCTCGCCCTTCGTTTCCTGGGACTTCTTCTCCCGGTCGGTCGACACTTCCTCCAGGGTCCGCGCCCCTTCGCGCGAGCGGACCGTGACGCTTTGAATCGGCACGGTCACGACATTCGGAACAGTCTGGGTCTCGACGTCGGCGTTGGCACTCATGCCCGGCCGCAGCGGCACGTCCTTCTCCAGGATGCGAATCTTGACCAGGAAGTTAGTGACCTCGTCCTGCGTGTTCTGGCCGGTGATGCGCGCCGCGGATCCGATCTCCTTCACCACGCCCTCGAACTTGCGGGCGGGAAACGCGTCGATGGCGACGCGGGCCTTGTCGCCGACCTTCACGTTGACGATGTCGTTCTCGTTGATGTTCACCCGGACCTCCATGTTGTCCAGGTTCGCCACCCGCATGACCTCGGCGCCGCCGTAGGAGCCGGTGCCCGCCACGCGTTCGCCGACTTCCGTGGAAAGCGAGCTCACCTTGCCGTCGATCGGGGCGAAGATGACGGTCTTGGCCAGTTGATCGCGGGCCTGGTTCAGCGAGCCCTCGGTCCGGCGGATCTGGGCGAGCGCGTTTTCGACGTTGGCCTGGGCCACCTCGACGGTCGTCTTCGCGGCGGCATAGTCGGCATCGGCGATCAGCTTCTTCTCGAAGAGATCCTCCGTGCGGCTGAAGTCATCCTTGGCTTTCTGCAACTGCGCCTGCGCCTGCAGGGCGGTGGCCTTGGCGGCGAGGAGGTTGGCCTCCTGCTGCTCCACCTGGGCCTGGTAATTGTCGGGCTTGATGCTCAGCAGCAGGTCGCCCTTCTTGACGGACGCGCCCTCGCGAAACCGCAGTTGGACGACTTCGCCGGAAACCTCCGGGGCAATCTTCACCTCGACCTCGGGCTGGATCTTGCCGGTCGCGGAAACGACTTGGGTGATGGTGCGGACCGCGGCCTTCTCGATGCCCGTGATGGCGATCGTTTCGGCGGCCTTCTTCTTGTAAAAATATCCCCCGGTGCCGGCCGCCGCCAAGACCACCAAAAGGCCGAGGACGTACCAGAGGGCGCGCGACTTGCGAGGGGCGCTCTCCAGCGTGGTGTTGGCCGCCGGACGGGGCGCGGCAGCTCGGTTCATCGTCGTGTTTTCCACAGGAAGCAGGGCTGGCATGGGAATTTAGGTCCGCCGCCGACGCAAGCGGCCTGTTGCTTTTGGCCGCCAGAAAAACAAGTGGCCGGGCCCACAACGACCCGGCCACTCAACACAACTGATGACGAGGCGGACAGAAAACGGGAATCGCGCGCGGAGAGAACCCCTTTGCGACCAATGACGTAGCCTTCGCGACGAACGCGGGCGTACCGGCGATTGGATAACGGTCTGGTCACGGGAGCAATACACCCAGGAAACACGAAAGTTACAGAATACCTGGGATGGCGCCCGTAATCAGAGCATGGCCTCTGTGTTTTCATCCGCAGATGTCGGCCTTCGCGCTCTTCGCGGCTTCGCGTGAGCTCCCTCCGAAATGGATCGAGCCGGGAGTTGAATCTGAAGCCAGAAAACCAGGAATCTCCCGGACACGTGGACCGCAGATGACGCGGATAAAGGCCCCGGGCCGGATGATCAAAGCGATCGGCGGCACCACGCGCCTTGTCGCTTCGATCCGATCAGCGGATCGGATCGCGAAGGGCGGCTGGTCTGCCCCGCGGATCGAAGCTGGCCCATTCATCCGCCGGCCTGGTTGATATCCGCGCCCTCTGCGTCATCCGCGGTCAAGATCGGGGGCCTTGGCCTAAGTTTCTGGGATTGCTCTTCGCGACGGCGCGTGAAGGGACCCAAAGATGACACCGGGCGCACAAGACTGCGCCCCGACGGGAAACCGATCCCTACTCCGTCGCCAGCGCCGCACCGACGATTCCGGCCTGGTTGAGAAACCGCGCGGGCACCATCCGGGCGCGCGGTTTCACGTAGCGGAAAAACTTCGCATGCTTCGCGCTGACCCCGCCACCCACGATGATGAGCTCGGGCCAGATGATGTTCTCGAGGGTGGCGACATAGTCGCACAGGCGCCGGCCCCACTCCTCCCAGGACAAATTCTTCTCCTCGCGCACCGAGGCGGCGACGTGCTTCTCGATCGACTTTCCCTTCCACGGGAGGTGGCCGAGTTCCATCGGCATCACCGTGCCTTGATAGGCGATGGCCGACCCGACGCCGGTGCCCAGCGTGAGCAGCAACGCCTTGCCCATGAACCCGCGGCCCGCGCCGAACTTCATCTCCGCCTGCGCGGCGGCCGCGGCGTCGTTGATCAACGCCACGCGGCAACCGGTGGCCGCGCTGAACACCTTCGTCGCATCGAGGCCGATAAACTTGGGATGAAGATTCGCGGACGTCAGGATCCGCGGACCCTGGATAACCCCCGGGAAGCCGACGCCGATGGGACCGCGCCACTTGAAATGAACCCGTAGCTCCTCAATCGCGCGCCCCATCGCCAGGGGGCTCAGCGCCTCCGGGGTGGCGATGCGCAGGCGTTCCGCCAGCAACTGGCCCGTGGCCGTGTCCACGGGTGCGCCCTTGAGCGCAGAGCCGCCAATATCGATGCCGAGTGCTTTCATGAAGTGGTGCGCAATGAGATCTGGGGAAAGTCTGGGGCCGTCACGCTATCTGAGGTCAGTCCTCGCGACGGGACTTATTCCGCGCCGCAGCCGCCGGCGCCATGGGCGTGACCGTGGCTGAGTTCCTCAGCGGAGGCGGCGCGGGCCGACACGATTTCCACGTCGAAAGTGAGGTCCACACCCGCGAGCGGATGATTGGCATCGAGGAGAACGTCGTCGCCTTCGATGGCGGCCACGGTGACGACGGGCGCGAACCGGTCGGTGTCGGTTTGGAACTGATCCCCGACACTCAGGTTGCCCTCGATCGGAAGCATCCCGCGCTTCACCCGGTGCACCTGCCCCGGATCGCGTTCGCCGTAGGCCTTGACCGCCGGCACCTGGACGCGGGCCTTCACGCCGGCCGCCACATCGCGGAGCTGCTCATCGAGCCCATCGATGATTTGGCCCGCCCCCTCGAGGTAGGTCAGCGCGTCGCCCCCGGCGGACGAGTCAAGCACGCGACCACTCGGATCGCGCAAGGTATAGTGGAAGGACACAACGCGAGGCATGGGAGGAAATGGGAAGTAACAAGCCGCGGGGGCACAAGGCGCAAGATCGCGGGTGGACCGACGCGCCCGGCCGCCGAGAGCCATTAAGAAATGCCGTAGCCATTCGGGCGTGGACGAGCCCCGCCCCTACACGCCTTCGTAGGGGCGAGCCTCGTGCGCGCCCGCGACGTCAAACCGCACCAGCCCGGAATATTTCACCGCCCACGCACGCGATTGCCGTCCGTCGCGCCAGTCTCCGACTGGCGGGACGCCGGTCAGAGACCGGCGCCACTCCTGGCGGCTGCGACCGTGTGTTGAATCTTGCCATGGGCACCGTGAATTATCCGGGCTCAGGTCTCCTGCCGCAGCACCTCGAGCGGCGGGTGCGTCGCAATACCCCGGCTCGAGACCAGCCCCGTGATCAACGTCACCGTGCAGACCGCGAGGCCGCCGACGACGAGCACGGGAATCGACGCCGAAGGTGGAATCCGGAAGACGAACTTGGCCAGCAATCCGTTGCCGACGACCGCGAGTCCGCAGCCGACCACGGAGGCCAGCACCCCGAGGATCGCGTACTCCACGAGCTGAATCTGGATGAGTTGGCGCCGGCTCGCGCCCAATGTGCGCAGGAGGACGGTTTCGCGGATGCGTTGAAACCGTCCTGTCATCACGGCACCCGCGAGGACGATGACTCCCGTCACGGCCGTGAAGAGCGCCATGAACTGAATCACGAAGGCGATCTTCGAAAAAATCCCGTCGACCGTCTGCATCACCAGTGCGAGGTCGATGGCCGTGATACTCGGGAAGGCCTCGACCACCGCGCGCTGGAGATCCGCCGAACGCTCGCTCGTCGCCGCCCGGACCGCCGCGACGTGGAACTTCGGTGCGGCCTCGAGCACGCCCTCGGGAAACACGACGAAGAAGTTCGGCTCCAGCCGGCGCCACTCGACGGTCCGCACGCTGGTGACGCGACTCCGGATCGGCACGCCCTGCACATCCCACTCGATTTCGTCGCCGAGCTTGAGCGCCATGTCGTTGAACAGGCCCTGCTCGATCGAGATGGGGACCACCGCCGTGCCGGGCTCCACCTTGCCGGTGAAGGTCCCCTGCACGACCTTCTCCGATCCGCCAAGCTGCGGGCGAAAGGTCGAGCGGTACTCGCGCCGCAACGTCCAGCCGGCCACCCTGCCCTCGTTGCCGCCCTCGCCGCGGTCCCGACGATCCTCGGGTTCGCCGCGCCCTGCCGCCCGCAGCAGTTCCTCCACCTTGCGCCCACGCACCGCCGCCACCCGCATGGTGACAATCGGCGCCTCAATCAGCACCGGCGATCCCTGATCCGTGCTGATCTTTTTCAGGCCGTCGATCTGATCGTCCTGGATGTCGAAGAAGAGCAGGTTGGGTCGATCCGTGCCGCTCGTCAGGGCAATCTCCTGCAGCAGCGTCGTCCGGGTCAGAAACAGCGTCAGCATCAGGAAGGTTCCGAGACCGAGCGACACGAGCAGCAGGACCGTGCGGTTGTTCGGCCGGTAGAGGTTGCCGATGCCCTGGCGCACGACGTACGGCATCCGGCCCGGCGACCAGAGTCCGACGCGCCGCGTGCTCAGGGCGCGCGCGGTCCACGCCACGACCTTGGCCACTCCGGCGAGCAGCAGAAATCCCCCGAAGAGCATGGCGGCAAAGCCGAGGCCGTCACGGAGCCGGCTCGTTTGCCAGATGGAGAAACCGGTGACTGCCACGACGATGAACACCCCGATCGCAATCCGCCACGGATCCGGGCCCGGCGCCGCTTCGGCAAACGCGGAGCGCAACGCCACCAGCGGCGAGACCCGGCGCACCGCGAGCAACGGCAGCACGGTGAACAGCAGGCAAATCAACAACCCCGCGCCCATGCCCCCCAGCACGGCCGGCCAGGCAATGAAGAAGTCCACGTCGATCGGCAGGACGTCGCGCAGGAGCGGCGGCAGCGCAAACTGGACGGCGAGACCCAGGGCCGCCCCAACGATCGCACCCACCACGCCGAGCGCGAAGCCCTGGACGAGGTAAACCGCGAACGCCTGGCGCGACGACGCCCCCAGGCAGCGCAGCACCGCGACCGTCGGCACCTTCTGCTGCACGTAGACGTGGATGGCGCTGGCGACCCCGATGGCACCGAGGAAGAGCGCGATGAAACCGACCAGCGAGAGAAAGCCCTCGATGTTCTCGAGCGCGCGGCCGAGTTCGCGCTTCCGTTCGGCCACCGTGTCGTAACCCAGCCGCTCCGCCCGGAAACGCTGCCGCATGTCGGTCTCCACCGCGTCCGGCGCATGCGCCGCCGGCAGTTCCAGCATCGTGCGGTAGCGAATGAGGACATTGCGATCAGTCAGACCCGCCGCAGCGAGCGTCGCCCAGGGGACGATGGCGCGCGGCGCGACCGTCGCGCTCACCGCAGAGGACTCCCCCGGGATCTTCTTCAGCGCCCCAATCACCGTGTAGGTCGTGTCGCCGAGCTTCACCGTGTCGCCGACCTTGGTCGTGTACTGCCGGAGCAAGGTTTCCTCGACGATGGTGACATCGCCGCCGGCCCGGAGGCGCGCAACGGCGTCCCGGGGCTCGGTCTCGAAGTCGCCGTAGAAAGGAAACTCGCCTTCGAAACCGCGCACATTGACGAGCCGCGTCTGGCCGCGGGCGCTCGGAAAAGCCAACATCGACGAGAAACTCACCTCGCGCGCCACCCGGCCGCCGAGTCCGTCGATATAACGCTGCGCGTCCGCGCTCGGCTGCTGCCGCCCCGTGATGATCAGATCGGCGCCGAGCAGCTCCTTGGCCTGCGAGTCGATCGCCCGCTCGAGATTCGCCCCGAGCGAACCGATCGCGACGAGCGCGGCGATCCCGAGGACCACGGAGAGCGAGAACAACCCCAGCCGCCGCCGGGACGCCCGCGAATCCCGCCAGGCCATTTTCAGGATGAAGTTCATTTATTTTTGGCCCACGAAACACACGAAAGGCACGAAATCAGAGAGCGATTCTCTCCCACTCCAGTTTGGGAGCGTGTCCGAAGTTCACCAGGAGTCCCAAGCGGAACTGCGTTGCATGAAGATAGTTCAAAATCTGGGCGCGATGCTCATCCGCGAGATGGGACACTGCTTTCAATTCGAGAATCACTTTCCCGAAACACACGAAGTCCGCGACAAAAGCCTGCTTCAAGGGCCGGCCTTTGTATTCGAGACGAAGCACCTTCTGGCTCTCGAACGGTATGCCCTGCGCTTCAAATTCGATGGCCAGGCATTCGTGGAATACTGACTCGAGGAACCCGCAACCCTTTTCCTTATCGACCTCGAAGCACGCTCCCATGATGCGATAGGATTCATCTCGATAGACAAGTTCGGGCATGAGCTCCCTTTCGTGTTTTTAGTGTGTTTCGTGGGCCACACCCACCTCATCGCTGACCACGGATCCCCCCTTGAGCCGCATGATGCGTTCGCAGCGGCGGGCGAGCTCGAGGTTGTGGGTGACCAGCACCAGGGTCGTGCGCCGCTCGCGATTGAGGCCAAAGATCAGTTCGACCATCGCGGCGGCGGTGTCGTCGTCGAGATTCCCGGTGGGCTCGTCGCAAAAGAGGATCTTCGGCCGGTTCATGAACGCGCGAGCCAGGGCCACGCGCTGCTGTTCGCCGCCGGAGAGCTGCACCGGATAGTGGTCGTAACGTTCCTTCAGCCCGACGCGTTCCAGCAGCGACTGCGCCTCGGCCTCCGCCGCCGGCCCGCCCTCGCCCCGCAACTCGACGGGCACCATGACGTTTTCCAGCGCGGTCAGCGTCGGAACGAGCTGGAAGTTCTGAAACACGAAGCCCACGTGATCGTTTCGCACCCGGGCGCGGGCATCTTCATCCATCTCCCCGATCGATTCGCCGGCGAGCACCACCCGGCCCGAACTGGGGCGATCGAGCCCTGCGCAGAGGCCGAGGAGCGTCGTCTTGCCGCTGCCGCTGGGGCCGACGATGGCCAGCGTCGCACCCGCGCCCAGTTCGAAGCTCACTTCCCTCAGCACGGTTAGCAGCCGCCCACCCGCCGTTCCGTAACTCTTGGTCAACCGGTCGACTTTCAGCATCGTCTGCTCGCTCATAAAAAGATTCTGGCCACGAAACACCGGAAACGGCACGAAAGCTAGGTTAAGCGGTCGTTTTTCGTCCATGCACGCCGGTCTCCTTCGCCTTCTCGTTTCCTTTCTGATTTCTGCCGCGACGGGCGTCCTGTGCACCGGGGCGGAGACCCGCACGATTGTCTTCTTCGGTGACAGCCTGACCGCGGGCTACGGACTCGCCGAGCCCGGCGAGGATGCCTACCCCGCCCTGGTTCAGAAAAAAATCGCGTCCGCGAACCTGCCCTGGCGGGTCATCAACGCCGGCCTGAGCGGCGAGACCACGGCCGGCGGATTGCGGCGCGTCGATTGGATCCTGCGGCAACCGGCGGACATCTTCGTCCTCGCGCTTGGCGCGAATGACGGACTGCGCGGCATCCCACCCGGTGTTTCGCAGCAGAACCTCGAGCAGATTCTCGAACGCGTCCGCACCCGGCATCCTGCTGCGATCCTCGTCGTCGCCGGGATGCAGATCCCGCGGGAGATGGGCTCGGATTTCTCGGCGGCGTTCGGCCGGATGTTTCCGGACGTCGCCACCAAGTTTGACGCCCCTCTGATTCCTTTCCTGCTCGAGGGCGTCGGTGGGCGGCCCGAGTTCAACAACGGCGATGGCATTCATCCGAATCCCGCCGGCCACACGATCGTTGCGGAAAACGTCTGGAAGGTCCTCCGCCCCCTCCTGTGATTCCACTCCGCTGCCTGGCTTCCGCGCTCGTTCGTCGTCTCCGCACGGTTGGCGGAGCGGGCACGCTGGCGCTGCTCGCGCTGGGCGGCCCGTCCGCCGTCCGGGCCCAGGACTGGGCGCCCAACCTGTCGGTGCTCGGAAAGTGGGATAGCAATGCGACGAATGCCAACGCGCCTTCCGATCGCATCGGGGCGCTGCTCACGTCCGCGGACCTGATCGCCAGCAAGCGTTACGGCCTGAGCCGCGACGACTCGGTTCATGTCACGCTCCATGCAGGCACGGAATGGTGGCCGCGTTTCAACTCACTGCTGCTGGCCTCCGGCGGCGCGCGCCTGGAATGGCGGCACAAGTTCGGTCTCGGCGCGCTTGCCCCGGTGCTTTCCATCGAAGGCTCCGCCGACGCGGTCGCCGCCAAGGAAGCCGGTCGCCGCGGGACAGCGTCGTCCGTGCTCGTCAGTTTGCGCAAGCGTTTCAACGACACGTGGCGGGCCACCCTGCTCCAGGAATACGCGCAGCAGGCGGCGCGGTTCGCGGTCTACGATCGCACGGGCGCCGAAACCGCGATCGAGATCGACCACGACGTCACCGCGGTGGCGCGACTGACCTTCCGCGCCAGCTACCGCGACGGGGATGTGCTCTCCTATGGCACGCCCCCGCGCCCGGATCTCGTGTCCGTCGCGCCGAATCGGCGACCGGTCACCACCTTTGGATCCCCGATGGTCGCCTACTCGATCGACGCGCGGACGCTCGGGCTGAAGCTCGCGCTGACGCGGGCCCTCAATGAGGACTCGGCGTTCATCGCGGGCTACGAGTGGCGCGAGACGTCGCGCACCCCACTGCGCTACGTGAACCACCTCGTGACCCTCTCGCTGATCAATCAGTATTGAGACGAAGCCGCGGGGTGCGCCGGGGTTGGTAGTTCCGCCTTTAGGCGGAGGTCAGGCTCCATGAAATTCGCACGCCCATGTTCCGCCTGAAGGCGGGAC
>CAINHV010000347.1 GCA_903848965.1 uncultured Opitutia bacterium
ATTCACGGGTCGGGAGACCCGTGCCACTGCAGGCCGCTGGAGTGTCCTCGGTCACCGAACTTGTCGATCTCGTGCGCGAGCGCCGCGGAGCGGAACCGGACTTCCTCATGATGAAGCCGGAGAATCTGCGGGATCCCGATACGATCGCCCAGGATCCGGCGGCGTTTCCGCCGGCCCTGCCGCTCGACAACCGGGCTCTGCCGTTGAACTACGCGTACCGCCCCGGCCAGGCGGATGACGGCGTCACCCTCGACGTCAGTGTGCAGGAAGCGGAGACGCTGAGCCCGGCGGCGCTCGATTGGGCGGTGCCCGGACATCTTGAGGCCAAGGTGGAACACTATCTCCGCGCGTTGCCGAAAGCGGTTCGCGTTCAGCTCGCGGCCGTGGTGCCGCTCGCCGAGGCCGCCAAGGCCCTCGCCGCCGAACTCTTGCCCGGCGTGGGGCCGGGCGTTCCGCGCGCGGGCGTTGCCCGAGTGGCGAGCCACGCGTCACGCACGCTCATCGAGGTCATCGCCGCCAGCCTGGAGCAACGCTTCCGGGTCGCGATCGATCCGGCCGTCTGGGCCGACAAGCCGCTGCCCGATCATCTGCGCGTCCGCGTCCGCGTGGTCGACGACAAGGGACGGGAGTTGGGAGCAAGCCGCGATCTGGCGGAGATCGAAATCGCGCTGCACCGGCATCAGCGCGAGGCGAGCGCGACGGTGGCCAGGGTTGAACCCGAGGCGTGGCGGCGGGCTCGGGCGAAGTGGGAAACGGCGCCGCAGACGTCATGGACCTTTGGGGGCCTCCCGGGCCGGGTGGTGGTCACCGAACAGGCAGGCGTGCCGGTCTTCGCGTTTCCCGGACTTCAGGCCGAGGTCGCGGCGGTCAAGTCCGGCCAGGGTGAGGCGCTGCCGGCCATGCAGGCTGTCGCCCTGCGGTTATTCAAGACCGACGGCGAGGCGAGGACGGCGACCCGGCGCGGGCTGGCGGCCCTGCTCGAGCGTGCGCTCAGCCACGAACTCGGGTGGCTCGAGCGCGATTTGCGCGCGATGCGGAACCTCGGCCCGTTGATGTCCACCCTGGCGCCTCCCGACGACCTGCAGCAGCAGGCCTTCGCCTCGTTGCGCGACTGGGTGTGCGACCCGGCTCGCGTGCTTCCTGAACTTAGTGCGGTCACAGCGCCATCCGCATCGGAACCGGCGGGGCTGGGCGAGCGGCAATTCACCCGGGCACTCGAGCAGGGCCGGGAGGATCTCCGCGGCCTGGTGCCGCGCTTCGTCGATCGGCTGCGGGAGATTCTTGCCGCCAGGCAGGAATTGCTCGTGACCGCCAAGCCTCCGCCATGGCTGGCCGACGAACTCGCGCGGCTGCTGCCGCCGGATTTCCTTCGCGCGACTCCCTATCCGCAACTGGCGCACCTGCCGCGCTACCTGAAAGCCTTGAAGCTGCGGCTGGAGCGGTGGCGGCAGAATCCGGTGAAGGATGGGGAACGCGAGCGACAGATGGCGCCGTATGTCGCAGCGCTCGCGCGGCTGCGGCGGGCTGGTTCGACGGGGATGTTTCGCTGGTTGCTCGAGGAGTATCGCGTTAGTGTCTTTGCCCAGGAGTTGGGCACCGCGGAGCCGGTGTCCGCCGTGAAACTGGATCGCGCCCTCGCGGCCCTGGAGGGCGCGCCGGGCTCGCGCGACGAGCCGGCGATTGCGCCGCGGCCGATCGTCGCGGCCACCCGCGTCGAAAAGAAGCCGGCGGCGATCAAGAATCTGGGTGCGCTGGATCGATTGTTCCCGAGGTGAAGGCGGGCCCGGACGATGGCTTGCTTTCAGGGCCGCCGCTGGTCGGCGGGCCCGAAGACAAATCGAGATTCCGTCGCGAAGAGCCCGGCGACGAGCCGTTCGACAGGCTCACGGTCAAACGGAAGGGACTTCAGGCCCTAAGCCAGTCGAAGAGCGGCAGCCCTACACCAATCGGTCTCTGTCCCGCTCGCCGTTAGAATATCTCCGACTGCGCACCTCCGGCTAGGCCGCCCTGGCGATTCTGGGCTTTCCGGTTGCAGCCGTCACGGCGTGACGCACACTTCGGGGCAACCCCGATCGTTACCCCCCATGAATGCTCCGATCTCTGCCATCCTCGAACGGAAAGGACGCCAAGTTTATTCGGTACCGCCGACCGCGACGATTGCCGAAGCCGTGGCGGAAATGAATCGTCACCGCGTTGGCTCCGTTTTGGTGATGGATGGCCCTCGTCTCGTCGGTATTTTCACCGAGCGCGATGTCCTGCGCCGCGTGGTCGGCGCCACCCTCGATCCCAAGCAGACGTGCGTGACGGACGTGATGAGTGCCGAGGTCATCACCATTTCCGGTGATGCCACCGTCGAGGAGACGACCCGGATCTTCACCGAGAAGCGCTGCCGGCATCTCCCAGTGGTGGAAGGCGGATGCGTTTGCGGCACGATTTCAATCGGCGACATCACGCGCTGGATCGGTGAGACGCACCGCGCGGAGGCCGAGCATCTGAAGAACTACATCACCAGCGGGTTCTCGGCCTGAAGCGGTCGGGGAATTGAGTTAGGGGCGGCGCTCGCCTTTCCTGCCCGTCTTTCCGATCGCATTCCGGGCCTGCCTCGATTCACGCGGGCTTGAGGTCGAGCCGGTAGCGATCGCCCTGCCGGCGGAGTCGCAACGGGGCGCCGAAAATCGCCGACAGGTTTTTCGAGGTCAGCACCGCGGCGCGCGGCCCGGCCGCCACCACGCGGCCCGCGCGGAGGAGCAGCGCGTGGGTGAAGGCCGGCATCAATTCGTCCACATGGTGCGTCACGAGGACGAGTACCGGCGTGGGCGCCGTGCGCGAGCGCCGCCGGGCGAGCCGGTTCATAAACTGGAGGAAATGCTCCCGGGCCACCGGGTCGAGGCCCGCGCACGGTTCGTCAAGGATGAGCAGCCGGGGACGCGCCATGAGCGCGCGCGCAATCATGACCCGCTGGCGCTCGCCCTGGGAGAGATAGCCCCACTCGCGATCGGCGAGGGCGGCGAGTCCGACCGAGCGCAGCAATTGGAGCGCCTCGGCGCGTTGCGCGGCGGTGACGCGGTGCCACAGGTCGAGCTGCGCAAACTTGCCGCTCACCACCGTGTCGAGCGCCCGCTCGGCGGGGGGGATGGCTGCGGCGAACGCGCTCGTCACCACGCCGATCTGCAGGCGCAGGTCGCGCCAGTCGCTCGCGCCGTAGTGCTGGCCCAGCACGGAAAAATCCCCGGCCGTCGGGGCGAGGAATCCCGTGAGCGTCTTCAGCAGGGAGGTCTTGCCCGAGCCGTTGGCGCCGAGGATGGCCCAGTGTTCGCCGGGCGCGACGCGCCAGTTGACGTCACGGAGAATGGCGGTGCGACCGCGTTCCACGCGCAGATGGGAGACTTCAAGAACAGGCGTCATGAGCCGCCAGCATGTTCGAACCGCTGGTTCGTGGTCAAACGGGAGGATTTTCTTTTCCCCGGCGGGCGCGGCTGCTGGAGTGATGTTCTCTTCCCGTCCGACCATGCTCAAACTGTACACGCTCGCCAACTGCGACACCTGTCGTCGCGCGGTAAAATGGCTTCGCACGCATGACATTTCGTTCGAGGAACACGCGATCCGCGACACCCCGCCTACGACGGGGGAATTGCGCACGATGCTCGCGGCGCAAGGCGGGGAGGTGCGGAAGTTGTTCAACACTTCCGGCCGGGACTATCGCGAAATGAAGCTCGGTGGGAAACTCCCGGGCCTGACGCCGTCCGCCGTCATCGCGCTGCTCGCCGGCAACGGCAACCTCGTTAAACGCCCGTTTGCCGTCGGGCCCGGCGTGGCCCTCGTGGGTTTCGACGAAGGTGTCTGGGCGAAAGCGCTGGGGTAGGACGGCAGCGTCCCCCCGGCCATTCCCACGAACATCCTGTTCGTAGTTCCGCTTTCAGACGGAATCCGAACGGCTCAATTCCTCCGCCTGAAGGCGGAACGACCAACCACGGTCGATGGGAGAGAAAATGAGATGCGCCCGCGCCGCCGCCGCGACTGTGAGTTTGCGGTGACGACGGACCCAGGACATGATTGGCTCCTCGATTCATGAATTCCTCTCCTGATCCTTTTCGTGCGACGGTGCACTGGATGGCGCGGCACGCGGGCTTCCCGGCGGGCCGGCTGCCGGCGCGGGCGGAGACCATGGTGTGCGTCGCGGCCCTCGCCGCGGCCGAGGAGAGTGCCGAGCAGGAGCGTCATTTGATTCGCAGCCAGGACCCGGCCCAGGCCTCCGCCCTTCGCGCGCATGCCATGCGTCGGTCGCAGGTCCACTACAAGTCGGACAACAGCGCGAAGGTGTAAGGGACCTAACGTGTCTGCCGGCGCGGGTTACTACGAAGCCTCGGCGCAGTAGCGCGTCGCCGGCGCCGGTTACTACGGAGCCTCGCGGGGTTGCGGTGCTCCATGCAGCCGGAGAAGTTTGCGCCGATGAGAGCAGGTTTCCTGATGTGGCTGGCCCTGGGCGCCCTCGCGGCCTTCGCGTGGGGCGCCGGCTCCAGTCCGGCGCGGGAATACCAACGGACGTTTCCGGTGCAGCCCGGGTGCACCCTCGTCGTGGATACCTATCACGGGGAGATCGTCATCGAGGAAAGCGATCAGTCGGAGGTGCGCGTGACGTTGAATGTCGATTTCGAGGTCGAGACGGAGGCGGAGGCCGAGCGCTTTTGGGCCGGCCTGGACTGCCGGTTCTCCGCCGATGGCCAGACCGTTTCGATCGTCGCCCGCAACCCGGTCGCGACCGGCCCACGGCTCTCTTGGGACGAGAACAAGCGGATGAACCTGTATTATCGAATCTCGGTGCCGCGGCAGTGCGACCTTCGCCTCAAGACCGGCATGGGCCGGATTACCGTGGGCCGGCTCGCCGGGCGAATGTCGGCGCGGGTCGACACCGGCACGATTTTCTTCCGCCAGGTGGACGGCTCGATCGATGCCGCGGTCGACACCGGCGAGGTCGTCATCTCGCGTTGCAGTGGCGACGTGAGTGTGCGGGTGCGTGAGGGCACGATCCGGGTCGGCACGATCGGCGGCAGGGCCGAGCTCCGGAACTCCCGTGGCGGAATCGATGTGATGGTGGCGAAAGGGGCGCTGACGGCCCTGGCCAAGCTCGGCGACATCTCGGTCAACTTTCCGCGCCAGGTTTCGCAGCCGGCGAGTCTCACCGCGGCGGGCGGCAATGTGAACGTGCAGATCGACCCGGCCGCCCATTGTGAGGTCGACGCCTCCGCCACCTGGGGGCGCGTGCGGAACACGCTGCCCCTGACCGGTGCGGCGGTCGACCGCGAGGCGAGGCGCGTGACCGGGCGGCTCAACCAGGGCGGGCCGTTGTTGAAGATTCGAGCCGACGGCGGTTCGGTGAGCCTGGTGCCCGGCGAAGCGCCTTTCGAGTGACGCCGCGGCAAGAGGCGCGGTGGGCAGGTGGCTGCGAGCGTGAGCGAGTGGCGCGCCGGTGACGGCTTCGCCCGTGGATCGGCCCACCCAAACGCGCTCGCGTCGCGGTTTGGGCCGCCTTCAGTCTGGGGCCATGAACGTCGCCACCCCGGAATTGATCGCGCTGGTGAGGCGCGCCGACACCCTCGCCACCGTCAGCGGCTTGCTGGGCTGGGATGAGCAGGTGAACCTGCCGCCCGGGGCCGCCGACCAGCGCGGTGCCCAGCAGGCCGCCCTCGCGGCCGTGATCCATGCCGCCTCCAGCGATCCGAGGATCGGGGCCTTGCTCGCCACCCTCGAGGCGAAGGGGGGCGCCGGACTTACGGACGACGAGCGGACCATCGTGCGGCAGGCCCGGCGGGACTACGACAAGGCCACGAAACTGCCCGCTGATTTCGTGGAGGAGAAGGCGACCCAGGACAGCCGGGGTTATCACGCCTGGGCCAGGGCCCGCGCGGAGAACGACTTTCCGAGTTATGCGCCCGTGCTGGAAAAAAATCTCGAGCTCGTGCGCCGGGAGGCGGCGTATCTGGGGAAAGGAGACGCGCCGTATGACTACATGCTTGATCTGCACGATCCGGGCCTCACGGCGTCCGCCGTGGACCGTCTGTTTGGCGAATTGAAGCAGGAGTTGCTGCCGTTGGTCCGCGCCATCACCGCCTCCCCGGTGGCGTCCCGGGCCCGGGCCGCCGGCGACAAGCTCCGGGGGTTTCCCGTCGAGGGCCAGGGCGCCTTCCTGCGCGAAGTGACCGGGAAGATCGGCTTCGATTACAACCGGGGCCGCATCGATGTTTCGCTGCACCCCTTCTGTTCCGGCACGGGCAGCGACGTGCGGATGACGACGCGCTACAAGGAGGACCAGCCGCTCGATGCGCTCTTCGGATCGATTCATGAGACCGGCCACGGGCTTTACGAACAGGGCTTGCCGGCCTCGTACCTCGGCACCGGGCTCGGGATCAATGCGGGCATGGCGGTTCATGAATCGCAGAGCCGGCTCTGGGAGAACCAGGTCGCCCGCAGCCGCGCCTTCTGGCAGCACTTCGAGCCCCGGTGGCGGGCGCTCTTCCCGGGACAGACGGCCGGCTTGGGGTCGGATGAGCTCTACCTCGCGATCAACGCGGTGGAGCCGACGCTCATCCGGGTCGATGCGGACGAGGTCACGTACAATCTCCACATCATCCTGCGCTTTGAGATCGAGAAGCAGCTGTTCGCCGGTGAACTCGCGGTGCGCGATCTGCCGGCAGCGTGGCGGGCGGCGACCCGCGAATTGATTGGCCTCGATCTCACCTCCGATCGCGAGGGCGTGCTGCAAGACGTGCATTGGAGCGGCGGAGCGTTCGGCTACTTTCCGAGCTATTGCCTGGGCAACATGATTGCGGCCCAGCTCTGGTTCCGGGCGCTCGCCCTGCGGCCGGCGTTGGAGGAGGACTTTGCCCGGGGAGACTTTTCGTGGCTGCTGGCCTGGTTGCGCGAGAATATCCACACCCAAGGCTGCCGATACAGCGCGCTGGAATTGGTTCGGCGCGTCACTGGCGAGGAACTGTCGCCGCGCCCGCTGGTTCGCTACCTCCGCGAACGCTACGGGAGTCTCTACGGCTTGGGTTGATGGAGGGCCGGCGTTCACCGCCGGGCCGGGGCGCGTTTTATGTAGCGCCAGTCTTCGACTGGCGGTCCGCCGGTCGGAGACCGGCGCCACTCGGAAGCATGGCGGTGGAAGGGCGAAAGGGCGGGGCGAATGTGACGCCGCCACTCGCTCACGCTCGCAGCCACGAGTTGGCGTCCCCCTTCCATCCCATCCACGTTGGCGCTCGCGATCCGAAAATCGAAAATCGAGAATCCAAAATCCAAAATCAGAAATGTCGCTGATCGACACCCATACCCACCTCGAATCGTTCGTTCATCGCGGCCTGCTGTCCGACACTCTGGCGCGGGCGAAGGAAGCGGAGGTGGAGGCGATGATCACGATCGGCACGTCGCCGGAGGACTGGGGCCTGTATGCCGACCTCGCGCGCGACCATCTGGGATTCATTCACGCCACCGCCGGCCTGCATCCCTGTGCCGTGGACGCGCAATGGGAGCCCGCGGTGGGGCAGCTCGCGGCATTTTGGAACCGCGACCACCAGCCCGTGGCGCTCGGCGAGTGCGGGCTCGATCGCTTTCATCTGCCGAAGGACCCCGCCGAGGCGGAGCGGATCTTCGGCTGGCAGCGGGCGGCGTTCACCTTCCAGCTCGACCTGGCGAAGCGCCTCGGTTGTCCGCTAGTCGTGCATTCGCGCGGGGCCTTTCGCGAATGCGTCGAGCTGATTGATGCGAGCGGCGTCGATTGGACGCGCGTCGTGTTTCACTGCTTCACCGAAGGCGAGGCCGAGATGGCCGAGCTCATCCGGCGCGGGGGGGTCGGCTCATTCACGGGGGTCCTCACCTACAAGAACGCGGAGGCGGTGCGGGCCGCGGCAAAGCTTCAGGGCCTCGCGCGCTTCATGGTCGAGACTGATGCGCCCTACCTTACGCCGATGCCGCATCGCGGGAAACCGAACGAACCCGCCTTCCTCCGGCACACCGCGGAATTTGCCGCCGGTGTCTTCGGCGTCAGCCACGAGGAACTCGCCGCCGTCACGACCGCGAACGCCCGCCAGTTTTTCGCGTTGGCGAAAAACCATTAGGATTTTTGCGGAGCAAAAATCCTAGGCTTCGTCGAACTTGCGGGCGAAGAGCGCCTCGATCTCGCCCAGCATCGCAGCGGCATCGTCGCCGGTGGCGATGAACTTGACCTTCGAGCTCTTGCCCGCGGCGAGCATCATCAAACCCATGATGCTCTTTCCGTTCACCTGCTCTTCGTCCTTTTCCACGAAAACCTCGGCTTTAAACTTGTTGGTGATCCGCACGATCATCGCGGCCGGTCGGGCGTGAATGCCCATCTTGTTCTGCACGGTCAGTTCCTTGGTCAGGGACTGGGTGGCAGGTGTCGGTTCGCTTTTGCTCATGGATTCAGGAATGACCGGCCAAATTCCGACCCGGGTCACCGGCTTGCAACCCAAAAACCGAGCGTCAGGCTGCGCGGCGATGTCATCGACCGTGATCATCGTCCCTTGTCGCTTGGAATCAACGCGTTTCCCGCGAAAACTGCTGCATCGAATCAAAGGCCGGCCGCTGCTCCTCTGGGTGGCGGAGCGGATCGCGCGGGAGGCGCCGGAATTCCCCCTGTGGTTTGCCGTGGATCATCCGATGCTCGGCGACTGCGTGACGGCGGCGGGTTTTCGGGCCCTCGTCACGAGTCCGGCCCACCAAAGCGGCACCGATCGTCTGGCCGAGGCGAATCGGACGGTGCGGGCCGACTTCGTGATCAACGTGCAGGCCGATGAGCCGCTGGTGACCGGGGCGCAGATCCGGTCACTCGCCGGGCTTTTGGCCGAAGGGGCCCCGATGGCGACCTTGGGCACGCCCTTTCGGCGGGCGGTGGACTTTGCGAATCCCAACCAGGTGAAGGTGGTGATCGCGGAGGCGACGCGGCGGGCGCTGTTCTTTTCCCGTTCTCCGATTCCCTTTGCCCGCGACCGTGGCGGCGTGGTCGACGATGCGTGGGTCGGCGCGAATCCGTGTTTCAAGCACCTCGGTCTCTATGGCTACCGGGCCGACCTGCTGGAGAAATTTGCGCGGCTTCCGCTCGGGCGGCTCGAGCAGATCGAAAAACTCGAGCAGTTGCGCGTGCTGGAGAACGGCTATGAGATCGCCTGCGCCGTCACCGCGGATCCCACCATCGGGGTGGACACGCCGGAGGACGCGGTGTTGTTCGAGCAGTGGCTGGGGTAGGAAGATTTTCGATTTTGGAGTCTCGATTTTGGATTTCGGAAGAGGGGCGCAGACTCCCGATCCGAGAGTCGGTCCGGATCGCCCCTACGTGGCACGGGTCTCCTGACCCGTGCTGAGCATTCCGATCCACTTTCATGGGTCGGGAGACCCATGCCACGCCGAGCAATCGGGCCGCCTAGATTTTGCCGGCCTTGCGGGCCTCGACCATCCGGTAGAAATCGACGAAGAGCGGGTCGGCGTCATTCGGACCGGGCGCGGCCTCGGGATGGTACTGCACGCTGAACACCGGCAGCGACGTGTGGCGCAGGCCCTCCACGGTCTGGTCGTTGAGATTGATTTCCGTGACCTTGGCGCCGCGGGCCTCGATCGATTTCGGATCGGTGGCGAAGCCGTGGTTCTGGGCCGTGATCGAAACCTTCCCGGTCTCGACGTTCTTCACCGGCTGGTTGCCGCCGCGGTGGCCGAACTTGAGCTTGAAGGTCGAGCCACCGAGCGCATGGGTCAGCATTTGGTGCCCCAGGCAAATGCCGAACATGGGGAATTCCGGCAGGAGGTCCGTGACCGTTTTATGGATATACGGCAGGGCGGCGGGATCGCCGGGGCCGTTGGAAAGGAAGACCGCATCGGGCTTTTGCTCCCGGACCTGTTCCGCCGTGGCCGTCGCAGGAAACACCTGCACCTCGAAGCCGTGTAACACGAGCTTGCGGAAGATGCTGTGCTTGGCCCCGTAATCGAAGGCGGCGACGCGGAACTTCTTCTCCGGGATGCCGGGCGCATTCATCGTCGTGCCAACCGGGAAATAGGCGGCGTTGTGATTGGCGGGGTCGTCCGCACGCCAAATATAGGGGGCCCGGCAGGTCACATCCCGGACGTAGTCCGAACCGGCCATGTCCCGGCCGGCGCGGGCGCGTTGGACGGCGTCCGCGTCGCTCAAGGGCAGCGTGCTGAGGCAGCACTTCATGGCGCCATCGACCCGCAATTTCTTTGTCAGCGCCCGCGTGTCCACTTCGCTGATTCCGGGGATGCCGTACTGCTTCAGGTAGGCGTCAACGGAAAGCCGGCTGCGCCAGTTGCTGACGACCGGGGACAACTCGCGCACCACGAAACCGGTGCACTTCGGGGCGTTCGCCTCGGTGTCCTCGTCGTTAACGCCGTAGTTGCCGATCTGGACCGCCGTCATCGTCACAATCTGGCCGAAATAGGACGGATCGGTGAGGATTTCCTGATACCCCGTCATCGAGGTGTTGAACACGCATTCGCCGGCCACGGTGGCATCAGCCCCGAAAGCGCGGCCGCGAAAGATCGAACCGTCTTCGAGCGCGAGAACTGCGGGTTTGGCGGCAGGCATACGAAGCGACGAAAGAGCCCCGCCACCTCGATGCCAAGAACTTTGCTGCCGTTTTCCGCCGGAGGGCGGAAAACGGTGGATTCTCCGCTGCACTCAGACGGATAAGAGCGAGGCTGGAATACCTCTTTTCAAGGCTCACTTGGGCCGCCATTTGACAGCGCGGGATTCGGCCACAGTCTTCGAGCCTCTGCCGATGACGAGTAACCACCGAGCCAATGGACTCACGCCCCAGCGAGGGTAACCTCGACGACGGCGGCCCGCCGTCGCCCGAAGGCGGTCCGCGGACCGCTCAGATTTTCCCGGCCGCCGGGAAAACCTACCCTGAAGATCGTTCGACCTGGTTCGAAGGCCAGGGGCTTTGGCAGCATGTGCCGGCGAGCGACTGGCAGGATTGGATCTGGCAGCTCAAGAACCGGATCACGACGACGGAGCAGTTGGAGCAGTTGATGACGCTGACGGCGGACGAGAAGGCCGGCTGTGCCCATGCCAACCAGAAGCTCGCCCTCGCGATCACCCCGTATTTTTTCAACCTGATCGATCGCTACGACCCGAATTGTCCGATCCGCAAACAGCTCATCCCCCGGTCCGGCGAGATGGTCCTTTCGGAGGGCGAGCAACTTGACTCGCTCGGCGAGGACGAGCATTCGCCCGTGGCCGGGCTCGTCCACCGCTACCCGGATCGCGTACTCTTTCTGGTGACGGATCGCTGCGCCGCCTACTGCCGCTACTGCACGCGCAGCCGGCTGGTCTCGAATGCGCAGGACTACAATTTTCACCCTGAGTTTGAACAAGGTCTCCGGTACATCGAGGCGCATCCCGAGATTCGCGACGTCCTGCTCTCGGGTGGCGATCCCCTGCTGCTTTCGGACCGCAAGATCGAGCACCTACTAGCCCGCCTCCGCGCGATCAAGCACGTCGAGTTCATCCGCATTGGCTCCCGCATCCCGGTGTTTCTGCCGCAGCGGATCACGCCGGCGCTGTGCGATATTTTCAAGAAGTACGGCCCGATTTGGATGAGCATTCACGTGAATCATCCAAAGGAGTGCACGGCCGAGTTGAAGGCGGCCTGCGAGCGCCTGTCGTTCGCCGGTGTGCCGCTGGGCAACCAGAGCGTGCTGCTCAAGGATGTGAACGACGATGCAGACGTGATGAAGGCGCTCGTGCACCGGCTCCTCCGCATGCGCGTCCGGCCTTATTACATCTACCAGATGGACCTCATCACCGGTGGCGCCCACTTCAAGGTGGATGTGCGCAAGGGGATTGAGATCATCAGGGCGCTCCGCGGCCACACCACCGGCTACGCGGTGCCGCAGTACGTGATCGATGCGCCGGGCGGCGGCGGGAAGGTGCCGCTCAATCCGGACTACGTGGAGAAGATCACGGACGACGAGATCGTGTTTCGGAATTACGAGGGCAACGTGTACCGCTACCCGCTCAAGGCGGGTGCCGTCGTCAACGCGGACGCCCACGGCGTGGAGTCGGTGCGAGTCGGGCAGATTATTCCGTAGGTCTGCTGCGACGCTCCCGTAGCCAGGAGTGCCCGCGAGTGGTTTCCGTGGCTGCGAGCGTGAGCGAGTGGCGGCCCCTTCCCAATCCACTCGCGGACGCTCGTGGCTACGATGGAGGTTCGAATCGGGCGACAGGCGCCCGCTTTTGTGTGCGGCTAGTCATTGAAAAACAATAACTTAAGTCTGATCTAGATTATTTCATAATTTTTTCTCCAAAATTGAGCGTTTCGCAAGTGAGGCCGTCTATCCCCATGTAGTCAGCATCGTCCACGGGGACGGTGATTGTTTGTAGTTCATACGGTTTGCTTGGTGTTAGGTCACACGAGCCGCCCCGCGAGGGGCGGCTCTTGTGTTTGGTCAGGTCGCGGATGGGCCCTGCGCAAACCCTAGCCCACGGGGCTTGCGAGCCGTGAGGCAGTTGTTTCTCGTGGCCGGCGTATGATTTCGCTGCACGAAGGCAAAGGCTCCAAGGTGCGGAAACCGCCCGAGCGGGTTTTCGTGCTGCGGCTCAGCCTGGTGGGGTGCCAGCCCCCGATCTGGCGCCGGCTGCAGGTACGCGAGTCCATGTGGCTCTCGCGCTTGCACGACAGCATCCAGGTCGCCTTCGAGTGGTTCGATTACCAGACGCATGCCTTCAACCTCGATGACCTGCGTTTCGGGAATCCGCTGCGGCGCGACGACTTGACGATTGAGGACGATCGGGATGTCACGCTCGCTGATCTGAATCTCGAGCACCGTGAGCGCTTCACGTACGGCTACCACTTCGGCGAGGGCTGGCAGATCGACATCAAGGTCGAGAAGAGCGGCCCGGTGGAGAAGAAGCGGGTTTATCCGATCTGCACCGGCGGCGAGCGCGCCGGTCCGCCGGAGGATTGCGGCGGAGTTGAGGCGTTCCACGACATGCTCACCTGCAGCAAGGAACCCGACACGGACCTCGGCCGCGAGTGGCTCGAGTGGCTGGGGCCGGATTACGAACCCGCGGTCTGTGACGTGGCCAAGATTAACAGGGCGTTGAGGAAACTGGGCCGGTGAAGGTTTTCCGCTCCGCGGAAAGCCTGGCGTTTTGGCGCCGCCCAAACCCAGTTAATGAGTATCGGAGAAGGACGTAATCGAATGCCACTCGAACACTTCCTGTAGCAGCGCGCGCTCCGCCTTGGTTACCACGCGTTCCAGTGAACCCCACGTCTGCACAAATGCGGCCTCCTTGCGCGCCGCATCGAGACGGACGCACATCTCGTCATAGCGGGCGACGCGGTGGTGCAGGTCGTAAATCGCAATCAGCGAAATGAACGCCGCCGCCATCACCGGCAGCACGATCGGGAAGAACTCGAACAGCCAGTGCTGCACCCAGCTCGGCGGCACGTACCCGGGCATCAGCGTGGTCAGCGAGTAGAGCAGCGTGAAGACGACCGCGACCACGGTCGTAATCAGGAATCCGGCGCGCAACCGGGCGAGGAGCGGCACTGCGCGTTGTTCCTGCCGGGCGAAGTAGGCGAGTTGATCGTCGAGGCGCGTGGTCAGGTAGCGTTGCTTGAACTCGTCGAAGGTCGCCGGGTTCGCGCGGGCCGAGCGGCGCTGCAGGATGTCGAGGGAACGGCGGAGCGGCTCGAGCCCCGCCCAGTCGAAATCGTCGAAGAGCCGGAGCTGCCGGGGCAGTCCCCAGGTGGCGAGCGCACTGCGGGAAATCTCGGCGCCCAGCCGGCAGCGCACCCAGTCCTTCTCGTCGCGATGGCGGCGCAGGACGAAGGCGACGACCAGCGCTCCGATCAGGCAAAGCAGCTTCACCCACGGCAGCGCGACGTAGTGCAGCCCGAAGGCGACGGCGGCGGCCGCGAGCGCCGTGGCCAGCACATGCAGTAAGACCGTGATCGTGGTCAGCCGCCGAAAGTTGGGCCCGTGGCGCGTGGCCAGGTGATCGAGCTTGTCGTGAAACCTCCGCACCAGCGCCCGCTCCGGTAGCGGGTCGGTGACACTGCCCGGGGCGGCCGGCAGCCGGTTGAAAAACTCCAGGTGGCGATCGCCCTTCTTCAAGCGCTCGAAATTCTCGCGGTGGACCGCCAGCGTGTGCGAGTCGATGATCAGGATCGGCCGGCCGATTTCGCGCGCGTAGGCCACGATCTCCGCCGTGCCCCCGCGACCGCGGGCCGGTTCACCGTCCCACACTGCGAGGAGCAAATCCGAATGATTCACCGTCTCCATGCCGCCATCGAGGTAGGCGTCCTCCCGTTGCGTGCGCTCGCCAATCACCCGCACCTGCTCCGCTTTGGCTAGCAGGGACTCCACGCCGGTCCATTCCTGATCCTGAAAGTCGCGGCGAAACTCCGCCGGCGGCATGGGCAGCACCACCTCCCAGCCGAGCCCAAGGTCGATCGCCGTCCGGGCGAACAGCATGTCGCTGCCGGCGGCGATGGACGACAACGCGAGCCATTCCACCCCCGGTTCCGCTTTCAGCCCGGCGAGCACTTCGCGGAGGACACGGGCAACGCCGGCCTCGTCCTTGACCTGTCGATGACCGGTGAATCCCACCACGTGGAAGACCGGCAATTGGTTGGGCTCGGACATTCGCGAATGTGTGTCCGCGGCGTGAGCGGTTGTGTCAACGGCGAAGCCGGGTGAAAACCCCTCGCTGACGTCTGATACGATTCTTGGAAATCGCGGTGCTCTTGTTTTCCCCCGCTTCCAGCCCAAGCGACGTACGCTGTCCGCGTTACGTCACGCTGTCGTGTGCGACTCCGTGCCCGCTGTATTCCCAAGCTCGGGGGGTCCCTGCATGATTGACGCAGGCAAAGCCGGACGGCGTCCCGCGGCTCACGTCGCCGGCTACGACGAACGCCGGACGGCGAGCGACCGGACGGCTCCAAGGTGGCGCCGGTCTCTAACCGGCGAAATTGCGATCGCAAAACGTAGTCCGCCGGTCGGAGACCGGCGCTACTAGCGTAAACGCTCAACGCTTCAGCTCGTGAAGCGCCACTCGCTCACGCTCGCAGCCACGAGCAGTGGCGCCCCGGCCAATCGAAAATCGAGACTCCAAGATCGAAAATGCCGCGCGCTACTTCTGTCCTGCATTCACCCCGCGCGGCCTCACGGTCGGATACTTGATCCCGAGTTGCTCGAGGTAGGTATCGTACTTCGAGGCGTCGTAGTAGAACGGTTTCATCTTCTCGCGGTATTCGGCCATGATCTTCGTGTTCAGGAAGGTCGCCGGTTTGTCCTCGGGACCGATCAGCGGCTGGTACTGCACGTCCTTCGTCTGCACGCTGCGGAAATACTCCCACGACTTCGCCACGAGTTCCGGCTGCGTGATCAGATCGAGCATCGTCATCGCGAGCGCCTTCGCGCCGGCCGTCGTGCCCTGGTGGGCGATCGGCGTGGCCATCGCGATCGCGTTGGCCCAGTTGTGGCCGGGTAGGTTGGGGATGTTCGCGGGGTAACGCAGAATGACGGTGGGCACGTTCCACGAGACGTCGCCGATGTCGTCGGATCCGCCGACGCGCGTCTCGTCGGTGGCCGGTCCCTGCATCGGTTTCAACTGCACGGCGAGCCCGGTCATGGGCGCGTTGAGCTCGCCCTGCAGGGCCTTCGCGAGCGTCTGGTCGGCGGCTGTCCATTCGGGCAGGCCGACTTCGTTGATGTTGGCGGTCAAGGCCTCGGCGACGGGCCGGTTAAAGTGGCCCGGCCAGGCGGTGCCGAGGACGCGCACCGACATGGTCGTGTCGGTCATCATGGTCGCGGCCTTCGCCATGGTGTCGCCGATCTGGCGGAGCTTGATGATTTCCGGATACTCGAGTTCGCGGAAGTAGTACCAGACGCTGGCGTTGGCGGGCACGACGTTGGGCTGGTCGCCGCCGTTGGTGATCACGTAATGCGACCGCTGCTGGAGGCGCAGGTGCTCGCGGCGGTAGTTCCAGCCGATGTTCATCAACTCGACGGCATCGAGCGCGCTGCGGCCGCGCCAGGGCGCCATGGCGGAGTGGGCGGTCTCGCCGCGAAAGGTGTACTCGACGGAAACCATGCCGGTGTTCGTTCCCGTGCCCCAGGAGGTCTCGAGATTGTTGCCGACGTGAGTGAAGAGGACGACGTCGACGTCCTTGAACACGCCCGCGCGAATGAGGTGCGCCTTCGATCCGAGTTGCTCTTCCGCGACGCCGGGCCACAGCACGATAGTGCCGGGCAGGTTCGCCTTTTCCATGATCCGCTTCACCGCGATCGCGGCGGTGAGATTGAGCGGCTGGCCGGAGTTGTGGCCTTCGCCGTGACCGGGCGCACCCGGGATCATCGGATCGTGGTAGGCAACGCCGGGCTTCTGCGAGGCCTGGGGAATGCAGTCGATGTCGGAACCGAGGGCGATGACCGGCTTGCCCGAACCCCACTTCGCGACCCACGCGGTGGGCATGCCGGCCACGCCGCGCTCCACCTTGAAGCCTTCCTGCTCAAGAATGCCCGTGAGATACTTCGACGTTTCGACTTCCTGGAAACCGAGCTCGGCGAAGCTGAAGACCGTGTCGATCATGACCTGAGTCTTCTTCTTCATGGTCTCGACGTCGGTCCGCGCCATCGCCTTGTATTCGGCGACGGCCACGGATTGGGCGGCGAGCGGGGCGGCGATCAGCAGGCCGAGGGAAAAGCAACGCAGGGCACGGCGAACGGAGTTCATGGGAGGGGAAAGTGCCGGTCGCGGGCGTCGCGGTTTCGGAAGGCGTTTCGAGACCGGCCGCACGCGGGATGGGACACGGCGGACGATGCGTTTCGCCCTTGGCGGTGTCGAGGGGGCTTTGGCGAGCGCAGGGACTCGGATCGATTCGATCGAAAGGGACCAATCCGGAGGGAGCCTGAAACCAAGAAGCCAGGAAACTGCACGGTCTTTCCGTGGTTGCGAGCGTGAGCGAGTGGCAGCCCGTC
>CAINHV010000348.1 GCA_903848965.1 uncultured Opitutia bacterium
CGTCGCTTCGCCCGCCATCTGCACGAGCAGCAATCGATCGGCCTGCAGCGTCACGACGACCAGCACGCTCGACACGAGCAAGGGCCATCCTTCCCTCAGCAGACGGCGGCCCGACATCCCGGCCGCGCCCCGCCAGTCTGGCCAGCCCGCATCGCGCACCAGCATCCAGCCCAAGGCCAGCGCGATCAGCAAAGCCTCCACCATGAACGCCAGGGCAAAGGCCGTCAGCGGCGCTCCCGCCCAGACCAGCCCCACCCGCAGCAAGGCCGCCGCGAAGAGTGCACCCTGCCGGGCGACCACCGGCGGACGCATTCGTTCGTGCGCCAGGAACCACGCGTCCACCACATCCAGCGGCAGAAAGAACAGCCCGCCCCCGGCGAGCACCACGACCAGCCACGCCCCCTCCGCCTCCGGTCGCCACACCCACGCCACCACCAGCAGGGCGACAAAGGCGCCCGCCGCGCCGGCCGTCTTCAATCGCAACGCGACCGCCAACAACGCCCGGGCCCGAGCTCGGTCGCGTACCAGCTCTCGCGTGAGCACCTCGTCGAGGCCCAACCCACCGACCGCCCAGAAAATCGCGATCAGGCCCAGTGCGTAGCTCAACATGCCGAATTGGGCCGGACCGACGTGACGCGCCACCGCCACGTTCACGGCCAGCCCCAGCAGCACGCGCCAGCCTCGCTCCGCCATCAGCCAGCCGAAGTTGGCTCCCGGTGAGGATTTGTCGGTCGCCGCCATGAGGCCAAGCCGGATGCCAGCCCCCGCCGGGGGCGTCAACCCGCACCTGCCCGGCCGGGCTTGCCCGGCAAGGGGCGGCGCCGTTTACTGCGCCATGTCGCTCGCGTGTACCCCATCTCGGCGGCGTGAGATTTGTCCGCTCGGTCTGCGCCGGACGCGGCGCGCGATGGCTCGGCCGGGCGGGGAGAAAAGCTGCGGCCGATGAACGGGGTGAATCACTACTGCACCTATTTCGATCGCCGTTACGCGCTGCCCGGGCTCGCCCTTTGGCTTTCGTTGCGGCGGCACGATCCGGCGGCTGTCCTGTGGGTGCTCGCCCTGGACGACGAGACCGTCACCGCCATCCGTGAGCTGAAAGAACCCGATTTGCGCGTCGTGCCCCTGGCCGATCTGGAACGGGCTGATCCCGAACTCGCGATGGCGCGCTCGAACCGCTCGTGGGTCGAGTATGTGTTCACCTTGTCGCCCTGCTGGCCGCGGTTCCTCCTCGCGCGGCAGCTGGGAATCGAGGTCATCACTTATGTCGACGCGGACATGGCTTTTTTTTCCGCCCCGGCGCCGCTGTTCGCCGAGTTGGGGACGAACGACGTGCTGATCGTGGAGCATCGGTTCCCGGACTTTCTCCGTTCGCTGGAGTCGCGGGGGCGCTTCAACGTGGGCGTACTTTGCTTTCGGAACAGCGCCGGCGGCCGCGCCTGTCTCAACGACTGGCGGGGGCAGTGCCTCGAGTGGTGCCACGATCGCGTCGAACCTGGTCGCTATGCGGATCAAAAGTACCTCGATGCGTGGCCCGGCAAAGTGGCGCGACTCGTGGTCTGTCGCCACCCGGGGGTGAACCTGGCGCCGTGGAACTGGATGAATCACGCCTACACCTTTCAGGACGACGCGGTGTTCGCGGATGGCGCTCCCCTGGTGGTGTTCCATTTTGCCCGGTTTCGTCCGCTCGGTCCGGCACGAGCCGATTCGGGGCAGCTCGAGTACGGCATCATGCCGCTGCGGCTGCGTTCATGGATCTATGGTTGTTACTGGGAATTGCTGGCCGCAGCCGGTGAGCGACTGCGGCCGGTGGCGCCGGCACTGGTGTCGCCGCCGTCCGTGGCGCGTGGGCAGCGCGCCGCTTGGAAGACGCGGGCCTTGGAAATCATCTTCGGATCGACCTGGCGGCGCGTCGGTTCCTGGTGGGTGGGGGAGGGATTAGGGCTGGGCTGTCACTCCGGACGGGCGCTGAGGTGGTGGCGTCGATCACTGACGTCACGCGGGAGGAACGACGGATGAAGCTGCGCATCCTCACGCCGACCCGCGGCGGGTCGCCACACTGGCTGACGGCGGCGGCCTCGATTGCGGCAATCGCTCCTGACGCGGAGCACGTCGTGATTTGCCCGGATCCCGCCGCGATCGCCGCGCCCCCGCATCCCGGTGGCCGGACGGTTTTGCGCGACGAGGGGCGTGGACTGTACGCCGCGTTGAATCTGGGACTGCGGGCGCCGGGCGACTGGGACGCGTTCACTTGGCTCAACGACGATGACCTGCTGGAGGACGGATTTCGCGCGGCCTGGCATGAACTGCAGACGGAGCCGGACTGGGGCGCGATCTACGGGCGAGTCGGATTGATCGACGCTCACGGAGCGGGCCTCGGGACGCTGCCGATTGCCACCGAACCGGCGGATTTGATCGCGCTGCTGCGCGGCGGGATCATGCCGCTGGCGCAGCCGGGTACGATCATCCGCCGTAGCGTGGTCGAGCGAATCGGGGGAATGGACGAAACTTACCGGCTCGCGGGCGATCTCGATTTCTTCGCGCGCGCCCTCGAGGCCGGCATCCCCTTTGGGCACTGCTCCGGGCGCGTGGCGGATTTCCGGCTGCGGGCCGGCCAGCTCTCGCAACAACAGGAACTCGGGGCGCAGGAGTTCGAGCGGGCCGTCAGCCGCCTGCGTACGAAGCTCGGGGCCGGCGGCGCGGCGGCGCTGGTTCGCTTTCGCTGGGCGAATCGCGGCGTGTACTGGGACCGTTGGTGGCGGCATGGGGCGGTCTCGATGCGGAGCCTTTACCGGGGAGCGGGATCCACGTGAGACCGGTTACACTCTTCATCTCGAACATCGCGTGGGATTTCGTCTGGCAGCGGCACCAGACGCTGGCGGCGCTTTTTGCGGGAGACAGCGACGTGATTTTTTGCGAATTGCCGGGTGTCCGGCGCGTCGGCGTGCGGGATGTGGGCAGAATCCTTCGCCGGGTCGCCGTCCTTTCCCGACCAACGCGGCCGCGGGAACCTTTGCCGGCCGGGGTGCGGATCGTGCGGCCGTTCGTGCTGCCTTCCACGAATCCGATCTTCCATGCGCTCAATCGCTGGCTGCTCCGGCGCTTCCTCCGGTCGGAGCTCGCCCTCGCGGCGGGGGTCGACTTGGTCGTTAACTATTCCGCCGCGCGTTCGGCGGGGGAGTTAATCGAGCGCGTGCCGCACCGACGGCTGATTTACGACTGCACGGACAACTGGAGCGCCGTCGTCGGAATTCCACCGTGCCTCATCCCAGATGAGAAACGGCTGCTGGCGCGGGCCGACCTCACCCTGGTGCCGAGCCGGCGGCTCGAGGCTTTGCACCGGGGAGCGGCACGTCGGATCGTCCGGCTGCCCCATGGGGCGCTGGTCGATCGGTTCCTCGTTCCGCCGAAGGTGCGTGCCGCTGATGGTTCGCTGACGCTCCTCTACTACGGCCATCTGCACGCGCAGCACCTCGACTTCGCGGCCATCGAGGCCGTGGCGCGCGCGCGTCCGACGTGGCGGATCATTTTGGTTGGGCCGGTGAAGACCGCCCACGTGTTTCCGGCGAATGTCGAGCTGGCCGGCCAGCAACCCCACGAGCGCCTGGTCGAGTTCGTGGCCCGCGCGGATGTGCTGCTGCTACCCTACGCGCTTAACGATTACACCCGCTCGGTGCTGCCGGCGAAGATCTATGAATGCCTCGCGACGGGCCGGCCCATCGTGGCCGCGCCGCTGCCGGAACTGGTCGAGGATTTCGCGGCCGAGCTGGAGTTTGCCGCCTCGCCCGACGAATGGGTGCCAGCAATCGAGCGCGCCGCCGCGGCGGACCAGGCCGAGGCGCGGCCGCGGAGGATCGAACTTGCGCAGGCGAATTGTTGGGAGAGCCGGTATCGGCGCGTGCGCGAATTCCTCGCGGCGCTGCCGTGAAGCCTTGGCTATCCGCAGATTTCGCAGATGCGCGCAGCTGGGGAGCCACGGAAGCCGCGACCTGCCGGCGGGACTGCAATTGATCGCGTATCCCCGATCCAATCCCGCGGGGCATCTGAGGCAGCAGCAGTTTCCCCATTTCTCGCGCGTGCAATGGCTCGAACACTGGATCTTGTACTCGGCGCCGCCGGCCGGCACCCCGGCGCCGTAGCGGGCTCGGGTAATGCCGTAGCCAGCCGGGCGTGGACGAGCTCCGCCCCTACGCTCATTTTGTCGGGGCGCGCCTCGTGCGCGCCCACGACGTCGGCTCCGATCGATCTTACCGGCTGAACACCGATCCCACCCGGGCGGCGATCCAGCGAAGGATCGTCAAGGCGTCCCAGCCCACGCAGCGGGCAAAGGAAAAAAACCGGTGCCGCACGGCGATGGCCTCGCGGCATTCGGACCACGGCAGGCGGACGGCTCCGCGCCGGCCCGGGGCCGCCGTGATCCGCAGCGGAATGGGTTTGAAGCGGATGCGGGCCTTCCAAAGCCGGAGATTGAACTCGTACTCAGCCTCGGTGCGGAGTGCCGGATCGAAGGCGCCGTTCTCCGCGAAGAGGGTCGACCGGTAGAACGTCGCGCTACCGGGGAGAAAATCGCCGGCGGCCGGTTTTACCCGCTTGGGAAGTCGCGTGATCCGTCCGTCGTCGTCGGCCATTTCGCCGGTCACCACACCGGACTCCGTCTTCTTCATCCAGTTCAGCGTCTCGCTCAGCACCATGTCGCCCACGAGGCGGTCACCCGGCCGGAGGAAGAGGATCCACTCACCGTGCGCGGCTGCCAGCCCCGCGTTCATGGCTGTGGCCCGGGTGTCGCCGGGCACTGTGAGATGGGCGGCCACACCCGGCACCGCCGGATGGGTTGGCGCGGAATGAGCCGACGCGGCGCGGTCCACGAGGATGATCTCCGGCTCAATCCAGCGCTGTTCCCGGATGCTCGCGAGCGTGGGGGGCAGCAGCGAAGGCGGGCCTTCGCAGGGGATGATGATCGTGATTGCCGTCGGTGCGGACATGAGCGTGCCGGCGACCACCGTGGCAGCGGGATCGGTCTGCGCAAGCGTGGGCCTCGGATTGCGCCCCACGCATTCGTTTATCACACTCGGTCCCGATGCTAGCGTCTCCGATCCTCTCGATCGTCATCGTCGCGTACAAATCGCGCGACGAGATCGCGGACTGCCTGCGCTCGCTGCCCGCGGTGCTCGAGGGTCGACCGGTGGAGATCGTCGTGGTGGACAACTCGCCGGGCGATGGTGCAGGCGAACTCATCCGCCGCGATTTTCCGTCCGTGGCCTACTGGCCGACCGAGAAGAATCTCGGTTTCGGGCGCGCCAACAATCTCGGTTATGCGCGAACCGCGGGCGAGTTCGTGCTATTTCTCAATCCGGACACGATTGCGAACCCGGCGGCGCTGGCCCACTGCCTCGCGCGGCTCCGGGCTGACGCGACGATCGGGTTGATCTCGCCGCGGCTCGTGCAGGCGAACGGCGCGATGGACCTCGCGTGCCGGCGATCGATCCCGAACCTGTGGGACGGATTTTGCCGCGCCAGCGGGCTCGCGTCGGCGTTCCCGGGCCAGGCGTTCTTTGCCGGCTACAATCTGACCCACCGGCCGGTGCATGGCACGTACGAGGTCGGGGCCATCAACGGGGCCTTCATGCTGGCGCCGCGCCGGATGCTGGAGCAGGTCGCGCCGGATCGGGCGGTGTTCGATGAGCGCTTCTTCATGTACGGCGACGATCTCGATCTCTGCATCCGCGTGGCGCGGGCCGGCTGGAAGATCGTCTATGATGGGAGCGTGGAGATCATCCACCTCAAGGGCATGAGCGTCGCGCGGGATTTCGAGGTGATGTCGCGGACGATCTTCGATGCGAACCGCGATGTCTTCCTGAAGCATTTCAATCCGCGCGGTTCGGCGCTGGTGCATTGGAAATACGTCGCAGCCTTCGGGGCCTGGAAGGCTGTGGCGCGAATCAAGGCGGCGCTGAGCGGCTACCGGCGCGTGCGGCCGCTGTGAGGGCGAAGGAGACAGGAGGCGGCAAGCTGGAGTCAGGAGACAGGAGAGAGGAGTCAGGAGCTGGGAGTCCGCGCTCCGAATCCTGCCCATCTCCTGTCCCTCCTGTCCAAACTTCATCCGCCCGGCACGAAGCTCATCCCCCGTAGAGCGCACCGAGACCAGCGCGGAAGGCGTCGGGCAGCACGTTGTAGTGATCGCGCTTCGGGATTTGCCGGGAGATCACCTCGAGTTGGGGAAACGGCAGGGCGGCCAGTTGATCCTCCAGGATCTCAAGATCGCCGAGCATCGACGGTGTGTCGTCGGTGCCGACGCAGAGGAACAGTCGCGCCGGCAGGGCCACGCCGGTGCGTTGGAGGTTCTGCGCGGCGCAGACCGCGGCGCGGTTGTCCCACCACAGCGAGGGCGCACTCGCGAGCACCCGCTGGAAGAACGGCCGGCGTTGAAACAGCGCGTGGACCGCGAGCAGCGAGCCGAGCGAATGCCCAACGATACCTCTCGCGTCATCGCGCACCCGAGATCGACGGGACAACTCGGGCCATAGCGTCTCGGTGAGAAAGCGTAGAAAGCGGTCGGCACCGCCGCTCTCGGGCTCGGTGGCCATGCTGCTCGGCGTGTAGTCGCGCAGCCGCTTGTTGGCGGCCTTGGTGTAACTGGCGCCGTAGCCGACGCCGGCCAGGATGAGCGGCGGGACTTCGCCGGCCGCGCGGGCGGCCCCGTAAGCGGAGAGCGCGGTCTCGAACTGATCGTCGCCGTCCAGGAAGATGATCGCCGGCCGCGACTCGACGCCTTCGTCCTCCGCGGGAGATTCGATCCGGATGCGATAGTCCGTGCCGGTTTGGACCGAGGGCAGGATGAAGTCGGATGCGGGCATGGGATCGAGGTAGCACGGGTCTCCCGACCCGTGAAGCGGATTACGAAGATCGATCGGTCGCCACGGGTCAGAGGCCCTTGCCACGCCCTGCCGGGGAGACCCGGTCACCCCGAAATCCGGGCTTCACCGTCGTCGCCCGCTGCACACGGGTGCCGTGCGCTTGTGGCATGAGAGCAATTTATTCGATCGTTCGCGCCGGTCATCGATTGGTCTGCGTCGTCGCGATTCTCGGGCTGGCGACGGCTGCGATTCACGCCGCCGAGTTTTCCGCGGCGACGCCGTCGCCGATCGCTGAACTGCGTGCCGAGATCGCGCGACACGATGAGCTCTATCATCGAAAGGCGGCGCCGGTGATCAGCGATGCCGAGTACGATGGGCTGAAGCGTCGGCTGCGGTCGCTGGAGACCCAATTCCCCGCCGCGGCTGCCATTGCCGGCTCCGCGTTGATCGGGATTGGCGACGATCGCACGGGTCTCTTCGCCACGCGCCACCATCGGACCCGCATGCTGAGCCTCGAGAAGGGACACACGGAGGCGGACCTGCGCGCTTTCCATGCCCGGCTCGTCCGAGCCCTCGGCTCCGGTGACATCAGCTATGTGATCGAACCCAAGTTCGATGGCTTCGCGGTCAGCGTAACCTACGAAAAGGGAGTCTTCGTCCGTGCGGTGACGCGGGGTGACGGGACCGAGGGCGATGACATCACGACGAACGTGCGGCGGATTCGCGGCGTGCCGGGGACACTGCGAACCGTCGCGTCGGACGGCACCGTGAACGCCCTGCCGGACGTGATCGAGTTGCGCGGGGAGATCTACGTTTCGTGGCCCGACTTTGCGCGCCTCAATGCGACCCGGGAGGCGGCGGGCGAGCCGCCCTTTGCCACGCCTCGCAATCTCGCGGCCGGCACCATCCGCCAGACCGATCCCGCGGTCGTCGAGGCGCGCGAACTCGAGATCGTGTTCCATGGTGTCGGGGCCTGCGTCCCCGGATCGGCGCTGCCCCGGCAACACCGGGAGTTTTCCGTGCAAGTCGGGCGCTGGGGAATGCGCGGCGTGCCGGAGTTTCGAATCGCGCGGGGCGCGGATGAACTCTGGGCCACGGTTCAGGCGTTCGGCCGCGCACGGGAAGGTTGGCCCTATCCGACGGACGGGCTCGTCATCAAACTCGATGACCTCGCCGCCCAGCAGGAGCTCGGTGCGACCGAGACGGCGCCACGTTGGGCGCTGGCCTACAAGTTTGCGTCGCCCCAGGCGGAGACCACCGTCCTCGGCATCACCCTGCAGGTCGGCCGGACGGGTGTGCTCACGCCGGTCGCGGAACTGGCGCCCGTGGAGATCGGGGGCGTGACGGTGGCGCGGGCGAGCCTGCACAACCGGGACGAGATCGCCCGTGAGGATATCCGGATTGGCGACACGGTGCGGGTCGAGCGGGCCGGCGAGATCATTCCCTCGATCGTAGGTGTGAACCGCGCCCGCCGTCCGGCGTCGGCGGAGCCGTTTGAGTTTCCCGCCTCCTGCCCGTCGTGTGGGTTGCCCGTGGAGTGTCGGAGCGGGGAGGTCGCGGTTCGCTGTGGAAACTTCGATTGTCCGGCGCAGGTGCGACGCCGGATCGAACACTTTGTCTCCGAGGACGGGGTTGGCATCGTCGGACTCGGCCCCGCGGCGATCGATGCCCTGGTCGCGGCGGGCCGAATCAACGACGCGGCCGACCTCTATGGACTGAAGCGTGAAGACTTCCTCCGGATCGTCGGAGCGGGGCCCCCGGAAGCCGGTCGACTGCAGGCCGCGATCGAGACGAGCAAGACGCGGGAACTGCGGCGGTTCATCCAGGGACTGGGGATCCCGCGCGTTGGTGCGGTCGCCGCGCGGGAGGTCGCACGCCGCCATCGCAGTCTCGCCGTGCTCCTCGCCGCGGCCGAAGGATCAGATCCCGCAGACCGTGTGATCGCGACGTATCTGGCTGAGCCACGCCATCGCCGAATCGTCGAACGCCTGATCGCCGCGGGGGTGAAACCGCCACCCGGGGACGATGGAGCCGGGGTGCTGGCCGGCCGGGTCTTCGTGCTGACGGGCACGCTGCCCAATCTCACCCGAGCCCAAGCAATGGCTCGAATTGAGGCGGCGGGTGGAATCGTGGCGGGCGGCATCACCCGTGCGACCAGCCACGTGGTCGTGGGCGTGGATCCCGGGGTGAAGCTGGAGCAGGCCCGCGCGCTGGGCGTGGAGGTTTTGGATGAAGCCGGTTTCGTCCGGCTGCTGGCGGGAGAATGAGGATATGAACCCGGTTGCAGTCCGTTGGATTTGCGGGTCGATTGACAAGGCCGGGGCGCTGTCGCTTCATTGTAGAAACACAATGAACGCGACGATTCAGAAATGGGGCAACAGCCTGGCCGTCCGGATTCCGCAGGCCGTGGCGCGGCAGATTGGCGTCGCCGATGGCGATGCCGTCAGCATGGAAGTGAGCGCCGATCGCCTGGTGCTGCGGCCGGCGAAGCCGAGTTATCGGCTCGCGGATTTGGTACGCCGGATTCGGCCCGAGAACCGGCCGGGCGAAACGGATTGGGGTCAGCCGGCGGGCAAGGAGGTGTGGTGATGACAGCGCGAAAGGTCCCTGACCGCGGCGATGCGATCTGGCTGAGTTTCGATCCCCAGGCAGGACGGGAACAGGCCGGCCGGCGTCCGGCGATGGTCCTGAGCCCGGCCAGTTACAACGGGAAGTCCGGCCTCGTGGTCGTTTGCCCGATTACCAGCCGGGCCAAGGGTTATCCGTTCGAATCGCCCTTGCCGGATGGTCTGCCGCTGCAAGGAGTCGTCCTGGCGGACCATCTCCGTTCCGTCGACTGGCAGGCCCGCCGCGCGGAGCACATCTGCCGTTTACCGGAGGGGTTGATCGACGACGTGGCGGCCAAGGTGACGGCGTTGCTGGGCTAGGGCGGCTGTTTCACGAGACCCATGACAAGATCCAGCATGCTGTCGCAGCCGCCAGGGGGTGGCGCCGGTCTCTGACCGGCGTCCCGCCAGTCGGAGACTGGCGCTACGGGCTGCAATCGTGGGTGCGGGCTGCCCGCCCACGTGGCGACGTGCGGGCCGGACGACGATGATGCGGATCTGAAACGCGAACCCACCGCCACTACCTGGCCTTCTTACCGGCCTTGGCCTTCGCCGGTTCCGGGACGACATAAGGCGTGCCCATTTGTACCTCGGCCTTCCGGCGATCGGACTCGCCGATGAAGACGGGCGCGGCGACTTCGCGACCGAGGAAGGGCGCCGCGCTGGCCAGCATGATGCCGATCGAGTCGGGCAGCGAGTGATGCGTCGACGGGATGCTCATCCGCGTCCGCCAGAGCAGCTTCCTTTGCTTCTTCTTCAGCATCGTCTCGATGTCGAAGGCGCCGATGAAAATGTACACACGACTGGTGCTCGCGGCGTCGTTGATCGCGGCGAGCCTGCTCGAATCCAGCAGATTGCGGTTCGCCTTGTCGGCGCCGACGAGTGCCGCGATTTCACGCTGGTTGTAGGCCAGCAGGACGGTGTCGGGCGGAGGCGGGGGCGGCAGGGCCGTCGGATCCGCGGGCGCCCCGAACGACGGCTGCGGCAGCGGGGGCATCGAAATCTCGCTGGTGTCGAGCACGGCGCTGCCCCACGTGATCAGGATCGCGAGCGCCGGCATCGGGCCGCCGACCGCCGTCGGGAGGAAACCCTGGCTGGCGAGGACCTTGACGACCTCGCGCTCGATCACGGCCGGATCCGCGCGCGGTTCGCCGGCGATCGGGGTGCCGAGATCGTTCTCCACCTTTCCGATGATTACGTAGTGGATCGGCTTGCCCGGCTGGGGTCGCAGTGAATCGGGCACGTCGCCCAGGACGTCCGAAACGATCAGCACGTGCGGCGGCTTGGGCGCGCCAGCGGCGGGGGCGACGAAGACCGCGAGAACACTGGCGAGCACCAGAAAGAGGGAGCGAAGCATGATCGGAGATGAAGAGACGAGGCCCTCGGGCAAAGGTTTCCCACCCGGATGCCTCCGGTCGAGGCCTCGCGGGCCCTGCGTCATCGCTGCCTCCGGGTTTGCATACGCCGCCGGCCCGTCCCCTGCTGGAGGTGATTGAACCACGCCTCCTCCTCTGTTCCCCCACCGGTGGCCGGTGCCCGGCCGATTGGGTTCGGCATCTTCGGCCTCGGAGTGATTGCGGAATTTCACGCTCAGGCCATCGCCGCCCTGCAGGGGGCCCGGCTCGTCGGCGTCGCGACCCGGAATCCGGCCAAGGCGCAGGCCTTTGCGGCGAAACACGGCGGCGTCTTCGCAGGCACCACAATCGAGGAATTAGTGGCGCGGCCGGATCTCGATGTGATCTGCATCACCACCTCGAGCGGCGCCCATCTCGAGCCGGCACTGGCCGCGATTCGCGCGGGCAAGCATGTGGTGATTGAGAAGCCGATCGAGATCACGACGGCCCGCGTCGACGAGGTCCTGCGTGCCGCGGACGCCGCGGGGGTGCGGGTCGCGCCGATCTTCCAGGGACGCTTCGGTGACGGCGCGCGGAAGGTGAAGGCTGCGATCGACGCCGGCCGGCTCGGCCGGCTCGTCCTCGCCAGTGCCTATGTGAAATGGCATCGCACCGCGCAGTATTACACGGGCACCCGCGGACAGATGGCCGTCGACGGCGGCGGGGCGCTGATGGCGCAGGCGATTCACGCGGTGGATTTGCTGCAGTGGTTCGCCGGCCTGCCCGCGGAGGTCTTTGCCTGGTCAACGCGTCGCGTGCACACGGCGATCGAGGCCGAGGACACCGTCAGCGCGACGCTGCGGTTTCCCGACGGCGCACTCGGTGTGATCGAGGCCACGACGGCGCCATGGCCGGGCTGGCAGCGGAAACTCGAGATCTGCGGCGAGCAGGGATCGATCGTGCTGGAGAACGATCATATCGCCCGGTGGGAATTTCAGACGAGCGCGCCGGGTGACGATGAGATTCGCGCCACCAAGCTCGACGCCGCGCTCGGCTCCGGCGCCAGCCGGCCGGATGCGATCAGCATCGTCGGCCACCAACGGCAGTTGCAGGATCTCGTTGATGCGCTGCAGGCCGGTCGCGCGCCGTTGCTCGACGGACACGAGGGCCGGAAGGCCGTGGCCCTGGTCCGGGCGGTGTATGACGCCGCCGCGAGTGGACGAGTGATGAAGGTGGGCTGACCTGACTGAATTAACCACCGAGGCACAGAGAAGACCGGGAAATTCTGGGTCTCGGTGCCTCGGTGGTTGAATCCGGATTGGACGTGATTCGAACCAGCCCTCAGCTCCCATACACTTTCCCGAGTGCGGCGACGGTCTTCCTCAGGCTGGCGCGCAGTTCCTCCGGCGCGATGACCTCGGCGGCGGCGCCCCAGCCGAGGATCCATTGCTCGACCTCCATCAGCGCGCCGAGCTTGAGCTGGAGCTCGAGGGCGCCGTTGGGCAGCTCCCGCATTTCCTGGGACTCGTGCCATTCGCGCTCGCGCACGCGTTCGGCCACGGCCGCGGCAAACCGGATC
>CAINHV010000349.1 GCA_903848965.1 uncultured Opitutia bacterium
GCGGCTATGATTGCCTCTGGACGCCCCCTTGTCGTTTTTGGGGCCAGCAACATCCTCTCCGACCTTGTAGACTGTGCGCTCGCGGTCGGCTTGAGACCAACCCGGGTCGTGCTGCATCTGCCAGAGGAAAGCGATGAGCGCAGCATTCCGCTGGCCGAGCGGCTGAAAATGCTAAGCCCGGTGTGCCCGGTGCCGGAAATCGTCACCCTGGCCGAGTTCTCCCCTGCTCCCGACGAACTGTATATCCTCGGCCCAACGACGCCAACGCGGTCTGCCCTGGCCGAAGTGGTGCAGCAGCGCTTCCAGCTTCGCTTCCATACTCTCGTGCACCCGACAGCGTATGTCTCTCCTCTGGCGCAGCTCGGCGCCGGAGTATTCATCGGCGCCAACAGCACGATCGCACCGGGCGCGGTCCTCGCGGATCATGTCTTCGTCAACCGGGGCGTGACGATTGGCCACGACACGCACATCGGATCCTTTTCTAGAATTCAGCCGGGCAGCAACGTGGGCGGACTTTGCCGGATTGGCCGGGGAGTCACAGTGGGGTTGGGTGCGAACGTATTGGAACGCCTGATCATTGGCGACGGCGCGTTCGTCGGTGGCGGCGCGGTGGTGATCGAAGATGTGCCGGCGCGGGTGCTGGTCGTCGGCGTCCCGGCCAGGATCAAGAAGTCACTGGAATAGCGTGAGGGCCACGATCAAACCGCGGCGCCGTTACGCTCGTTGAACCGGACGATCGCCTTTTCGCAGGCCGCCCGGAGACTGGGTCCTCCCTGATCGATATCGAGCTGGCTAAAAAAGCGCTGCTGGAGTGCGGCGCCACGGCTTTGCCGGAGGTCAGCGCTGCCAACGAGTGCCGCAAGCGTCTCGAAATACGCCGCGTCCCCCCGACAGGCGAGAGGCCCCAGCTTGTCGCCGCCGTCTGAATCCGCGTAAGCCACGACGGGAACCCCTTCCGCCATGGCGGTTGCGACACTGAATCCTCCGCCCATGCGGGGCGGATTGACGAACACGTCAGTGCATCGGCAGATCGCCCGCACATTGGTGTGATGCGGCAGGATACGAATTCGATCGGTCGGCCCTCCTGCCAGGGCCGGCGGCCGGTCGCCCTTTCCGCCCACGAGCAGCCAGTGAACGTCCGGATGCCGGCCAAGGAACTCAAGCATGGCGGCCCCCCACTGGCGGCTGACTTCGCTGGCGAGCCGTCCGCCGATGCTGATGAGCACGCACGCCTTGGCGGGCAATTTCAGTTCTTCCCGGCTGATCGCTGTTCCCGCTGGCTTGACGAAAACGCGAAACGGATGGCCGTGAGCCAGCGGCCTTGGGAGGGTATCGCCCCAGAATGACTGCGGCACCCCTTCTGGCTCCGCCTCGGGTGCGAGCCAGACATCGCAAGGGATGATGGGCGGGAGGGAGTGAACGGACAAGCCGACCAAAGGCCGCCGGGGGTAAAGCAGATACGGCAGGGGTGAAATAAAACCGGCGAAGAGGACCACATCGGGATCGAAGGCATCAATCATTGAGAGCCCTCCAATCCAGCGTCGAATCAGGGAGCGATCGGGTTCTCCGATATGGGCGCGCAATGTCCCACGGATGAGCGCCCCCCAAGAGGCGGTGTCGAGGCGGCCGCCCAACACGCCGGACTTCGCGCCCATAAAAAGCGGCATGTCCGCGAAATTGCACTCTTGCGGAGTGAATAGCTCGGCCTCGATTCCGGCGTCACGCAGCAAACCGATATTTCTCAGGGTCGTCGCCGTGGGTGCATGATCGATTCCACTGACATGGGACGTCACCACCGCGACCCGGCGGAGCGCGCCAACGCGCCGCGGTGGCGGCGGCTTGGCGACCAACCCCTCCAATTCGCGGCCGATCAGGCGCAGCAGTTCGGGCGTCCCGACTGCCGCCATGCTGGAATAAAAGCGGCTGCGATCCAGGGAGTAACTCAGCGCGCGACCCCAGGCGTGGAGCAGGAGCGCGAACAAGCGCTCCATCCCCGCCGGGGCAATTTCCTTCGCCGCCAATGCTGCCACGCCCAGGTATTCATCCCGATTGGTCAGGCCGTGCAGGAAAGTCGCCCGGAGGAATCGCGATTCGGGGTTGGGCGGGGCGTAAGCGTGCACCCTCGCGACGGCCTCGCGATATTCGCTTTGCTCGGCATCGGCAGGCAGAGCCTCGTGGAGACGGTGCCAGCAATGGGCCGCGGCCGGGGTCGAAAAAACCTGGTCGAGGCGGTCGGCAATCAAGGTGGTCATGGCCTGTCAGCGTCGGGTGTGATAAAATTTTGGGACGGACGGAATCCACCGGCCTGCCGGACATGGCGCGGATCAGGGCCCGGGAGTGCAAACCAATCGTTTGCCTGACACGGGCCGCGCCATCGCTCGCTCGAGTTCAATCCGCGTGAGTGGCCAGCCGGACTGCAGCGGCACTCCCATTGGAGCGGGCGGGGGGAATCGAACCCCCGAGACCAGTTTGGAAAACTGGAGTTTTACCATTAAACTACGCCCGCAAGACGCAGACAAAAAAGCTTCGCCTTCCCCTGCCACCGGTCAAGCCCGGTGTCGCACATCGCACCTCCATCGGGGTCGTGCGCCCATCGCGACGGGCGCGCCTTTGATGGTGACGTTGGCACCGCGGCGGCGTAGCGACAGCCATGCGACCGACACCCCTGGGGCACATTACCGCGGCATGACTCTCCGGCCAACGCCCTTCCTCTCGCTGGTCGCACCGACGTACAACGAACGCATCAATTTGGCGGCGTTCATCGGCCGGACCTCGGCGGTATTGGACGCCCGGATGCCGGGGTCGTACGAAATCATCGTGGTGGATGACGACAGCCCAGACCTGACGTGGGAGCACGCGGCCGCGCTGGCCCGCCTTCACCCCGCCGTGAGTGTCATTCGCCGGCAGGGCCAACGCGGTCTGGCCACGGCCGTGGTCGCCGGCTGGCAGGCCGCCCGCGGCGACTGGCTGGGGGTAATCGATGCCGACCTCCAGCATCCACCGGAAATTCTATCTCCGTTGATCGATGCCGTCGCCGCCGGGGCCGATCTCGCGGTCGGCACCCGCAATGCCACGGGCGGCGGCGTCAGCACATGGAATCTGGGCCGGCGCCTGATTTCGCGCACCGCCCAGCTCCTCGCCTCGGCTTTTGTTCCCTCCGCCCGGGGCACGTCAGATCCCATGAGCGGGTTGTTCATCGTACGCCGGACCGCGCTCCAAGTGTCAGTCTTAAAACCGATCGGATATAAGATCCTCTTGGAGGTCCTTGTGCGTGGCACGATCCAAAACATCACCGACGTCCCCTACGTCTTCGATGAGCGCCGCCACGGGCGCAGCAAAGTCACGCTCCGTGTCTACCGGGAGTATCTCGCGCACCTCTGGCAGCTCCGCCAGGCGGTTAGACGGTCCGACTAGCGGCCGTGCCGCAGCGTTTCCGGGGTCGCCAGCTCGTAGCTGATCTTGCCCTCGGCGATTTCGCGCAGGGCGGTGTCTTCGGCGGAAAGCTTTTCCAGCGATTCAATCAGCGGGCGGTTGCCGCGCCGGAGCTGCTTCACGCGACGCGAAACCACGTTCACAAGAATGTTGGGGTCATCGACCACTTTCAGTGCGTCGCGCAGATAATCGTCTCTCACTTCGTTCCCTGGGTTGCACTGAATGACTGGCAATGGATGTTCATAGAATGGTGAAAGGCGTTCTACGGCCGCAGCCCTCGTCGGGGGTGCCGTGCCCATCTTCCTAGCCGGCAGCCGGCGGAACACGATGTATATCGTCCTCCCGCATCCTTCGGACGGCCAAGGGATTGTCCGACCACGCCTTTAGCCCGGATATTGCCCGCCCACGCCGGCCCACCGGCGCTTCGGGCGGATTTGCCGTCGACAACCCGGCCCGCTCGCGAAGCCTTGGCGGTGCATGGGACAACTCGATCATCTCTTCGATCAGAACCGCGCCTGGGCCGACGCCATCCGGGCCACCGATGCGGAGTTCTTCCTCAAGCTGTCGCGCCAGCAGTCGCCCGAGTATCTGTGGATTGGATGCTCGGACAGCCGCGTGCCGGCGAACGAGATCGTGAACCTGCTCCCCGGCGAGCTCTTCGTGCATCGTAACATTGCGAATGTCGTCGTGCACACCGACCTCAACTGCCTCTCCGTGATGCAATTCGCGGTCGATGTGCTGAAGGTCAAACACATCATTGTCTGCGGCCACTACGGCTGCAGCGGCGTGCGCGCCGCGTTGCGCTGCGATCGGATCGGCCTCGCGGACAACTGGCTGCGGCACGTACAGGATGTGGCGGAAAAGCACGATCGCTGCCTCAACGCCGTGCAGGGCGACCAGGTCCGCACCAACCGGCTGTGCGAGCTCAACGTGCTCGAACAGGTGAGCAACGTCTGCCAGACCACGATCGTGCGCGATGCCTGGCTCCGTGGCCAGTCGCTGGTGGTGCACAGCTGGATCTACGGGCTGAAGGACGGCCTGCTGCGGAACCTTGGCATGAGCGTTTCAGCCGTGCCCGAGTTCGTTCCCCAATACCGTGCCGCGGTCGCCGCCGTCGATGCGCGCGAGCCGTTTTCCGCGCCGGTCTAGTCGCGCGCCGGTCTTCTCGTGCCGGCGCCATCGGCCTGCGCCTCCGACTTTCGCCGCTCATTTCCCGCCTGACCCAATTGCTGTCGCACCTGCGGCAACAATTGGGTCGAAGCGCTTGGAGCTGCGGTCCTGCCTAGGCGGCGCTCACCGCGGCCGGGCCGGCGGTCAGGTTCAGGAGATCGTCCGGATGCGTCTTCTCCCGCTCGGACTGCAGGTACTTCTCGCCCCGATGGGTCAGCACGACAGCCTTGACGATCTGGCTGTCGGCCTTGACGAAGAATTCGTCAGTGCCCGCCTCGATCCGCGCAATCACCGCGGCCTGCGACAGCGTCCAACGCGTGCGGTCGGAATTGATGCCGCTGATCGACTCGATGCGTTCGAGTGGATCGCGGCTGTAGGCGCGACTGACAGTGGAAATTTCGCGGCGGTGATAGGGTCGGGCCATAAATGAAATGAGTGAGGTGACGATGGCCCCGCGGCCTTTCCAAACCTACCGTCCTCCCGTCGGGAAGCGAATGATTTGACCCACCGCCCCGCGAAGTCTGCCCAGAACTGGTGCTTCGGACATGATTGATTCCCGCCGGGCACATCCCAAGTCGAGTGCGGACCGGACAGCGCGTCGCGCTTCATGGGACAAAACCCAAATCGGACTTTGACTGAGCCTCGGGGAGCAGTGCCGTGATCACCCCATGGGCGGAGAAGCAGGTCTCCACTACGTTACTCCTAGCATTGCCCGGCCAGTGACTCCGGGCCCCCGCCCGTATCCGCCTCCCGAATCTCTCTGTCATCGCTCCTCCCGCCAGCATCCATCTTTTCATGAAATCGATGTCCCGTCTCCTCGCTGGCGTTTTCCTCGCCCTCGGTCTCGGCGCGAAAATCGTCGCCGTGCCTCCGCTCGCCCTGCTGCCGGATCTCCGCCACGAGGTCTATCTGCTCGATGCCACCGTCGAGGACTTCAAGTCCGCGGCAGCCATCGAGCTCAAGGAGTGGACGACGCAGCCGGCATGAAGTTGCGCTGGCCGACCTGGCCTACTGCTGACCTGACGCCGGGGCGCGGGTGTCGAAGGCTTGCTCGAGGAGCGTCCGGCACTTCCCACGAAGACCAGCGACTAAGAGCTGTCTCTATATTGATGGCTTTCTTTTCGGTGAACGACTTCGGGGTGAAGTCCGCTTTTGCGTCTGCGAACAAGGCAGATTGACCGTCTAAGAATTGGTGAAGGCTTAACCCGCTGATCTTCAGCATCGTCGATCGCCGCGAGAAACGCGTCGCAGGCGATCAGAGTGGGAGTGGAGGACATTCAGGTGCAGGCCGATCGATTCATTCGCGTAGTGCCAACTCGAGTACAGGGTGCTCGCCCAAGGATTCTCCGATCCTCCTAGGGGACGACTTACTCGGTGAATTGGGACGGGGTCGTCCCGCAGCGTGATTCATCGCCCTACCGACCACCAACCCGCGCCGTGGTTCGACCGCCGCAGGGATTGCCGGAATTGCCATGCCGTCGTGCCGTGGCATGCTCGCCGATCATGTGCGGCCGCTATCGTATCAAGGATACTGACCTGCTCACCGCGCACCTGCGTCGCACCTTCGGCATTCCCGACTGGGTCATGGCGCCGCGGTACAACATCGCACCGAGCCAGAGCCTGCCCGTGATCAGCCGAAACGTGGCCGGCGAGGCGGTCGTGACGCCGATGCGCTGGGGCTTCGTCCCCTTCTGGGAGAAATCCCCGAAGCCCAAGGTCGCCCCGATCAATGCCCAGTCCGAGAAAGTGGCGACCAACGGCCTGTTCCGCTCCGCCCTGCAGCGGCACCGCTGTGTCGTGCCGGCCGATGGATTCTACGAGTGGCTGCGTCTCAATGAATCGACGAAGGCGCCCTTCGACATTCACCTGCGCGACGGCCGCCCCTTCTTCATGGCCGGCGTGTTCGAGCCCGCGACAGAGAGCCGCCCAGCCACCTACGCGATTCTCACCACGGCCGCCAATACGCTGGTGGCCCGGATCCACTCCCGCATGCCAGCGATTCTCGACGAGGCCGAGGCGCACCGCTGGCTCACCCCCGGCCCAATCGCCGCGGAAGAGGTTGCCACGCTCACCGAGCCGCATCCAGCCGAGGACATGGCAGCGGTGCCCGTCTCCCCGCTGGTCAACTCCCCGCGCCACGATCTCCCGGAGTGCCTCGCCCCGATGGACTTCGTGCCGCCCCCCGTGCAACACGAGCTGTTCGACTGAACGAAAGGTCCGGGCTGGAACCCGGATGAAAAGTCCAGCCGTGACGACTGCGACGAAACCCACGATTTGGGTCCCTGTCCGGACTCGACAGCCCTGGAACCGATGGGCGTTGTTTCCGGCAACATGGCGCAGAAACCAAGATGGGGCGGCTTGCCACCCCTGCCCGGAAGCCCGGAAAAGCCCGCCGAGGCAGTTGAATTCCTCCTCCATGAATTCAACGAGGCGATCAAGCGGATGGACCGGCCGACGCTCGAGGCATTTCGCGCCCGTTGCGCGACCATGAATGCCGGGACGCCCGAGCATGACACGATCCTCGAGGTGATCGACGGCCAGCTCGCGCTGCGCGATCTCGCGGACGAGGGAACATAAATTTTCTAACGTTGGCGCGCGTGCTGCGTCAGCAACCGGTCGAACCGATTTCCGGAATCGTGAAGCAAGCCATGGGATTCCGGCGCTTCCTTCCCCAGGGCCTGAAGCAAGGGTCGCTCGAATGGACCTTGGCGGCCTGCCCGGCAACCAGCGCGAGAGCCGCGACCTAGATGGGCTTCACGACATGTTCGGCGGCTCCGAGTGCCTTCGCCCGCTCGATATCCTCCGGCCGGCAGGAGCCTGACAGCACGACGGAACGCAGGCGGGACCCGGTCTTCCGCTGCGCGATCCATTCCAACACCGCGAAGCCGTTCATAATCGGCATCGCGATGTCGACGAGCAGCAGCCAGGGCTCCCCGGTTGCCGCTCCCTCCCGGGGCGGGAGCGAATCGAGAAACCGAACGAGTTCGGAACCATCCCGAAAACGGAGCAAACTTCATTCACCAGTCGGAGATGTTTCAACGCGAGCGGAGCGACACCGAATGGTATCGGGCTGCCGCTCGTCGGCAGGCCCCAACGGCACGAGGTAAAACAGACCCGTCGACGAGCGACGGCCCTACAGTCATCGGCGCGCTTCCGGCTCCGAATGACAGTCCGGCCCGCGATTACCCTCGGGGCTCAGCCCGGCACCTCGAGGTTCGCGACGTCGATCAGGGCCTTGATGTAGCCGAACGCGAACGTGAAGGCCTGCAGCTTGCCAGGATCATCGGGATGCGTCGGCGCATGATCCGGCAGGTACGTGCCCGCGTAGCCGGCATCCCGCAGGATCCGGATGACGTCGATAAAGTTCATGTCGCCCTCGTCGTGATAGACCTCCTGAAATTCGTGCAGGCCGCCGCGGACGTTTCGCATGTGAACGTTGTGGATTTTCCCCTTGCCCGCGAGATACCGCACAATCGGCAGGATCTCCGTCTTCATGTCCCGCAGACCCTCGCCGCAGGTCCCGAGGCAAAGTTGAAATCCATTGTACGGGCTATCCACGATCGCCTCGTACCGCTTGAGCGAATCGAGCACGGACACCGGGGCGCCATCCCAGTTGTCCACCCCCTGATATCCCCGCGGCAGGCCGGGCGGATCGTAGGGATGCACGGCCATCTTCACGTTATACTGGGCGCAGACCGGAATGACCTTCGTCAGGAAATACGTGATCCGCTCCCAGTAGTCGTCGCTCGACACGACGCCATTCGCCCCCACCGGGAGATCCTTCCAATTCTCCTCCAGCTTGAACGAGTGATAAGATGAGCCGCCGCGCCCCGGCGTGTGCCCGTTCCGACGAATCGGGATCATGGTCCAATGGTGCGTGATCATCTTCACGCCGACTTGGGACGCCTTCTGGATGTTGCCGATAATCGCCTCGATCTTCCGATCCCGTTCCGCACCCGGCTTCAGATAGATGTAGCGCGAGTCCATCCGGATGCCCTCCCAGAACAGTCCACCCTGATCGCAGCTGTCCCGCCATCTTTTCATCGCGTCGAGATCCCACTCGTCGCGCGGGGCCTGGCCCGCTGACTCCGCCCCGCCAAAATTGGCGTGGAACGTCTTCACGCCGTGGCGCAGGTGGAACTCGATGTTCCGCTTCGAGGCCCAGTGATCGCCCTGCACGCAGTGATAGTCGCCCCCGACATGATGCAGCGTGTTCTTTCTCCGCGGTGCGGCGCTCACGGCGGCCGCGGCCGCGGCGGGCCCGGCCAGGCTGGCGCCGAGGACGCCACCGGCCACCACGCGGGCGAAGTCGCGCCGCAACATCGAAGAGGAAGGGTTTGGATTCATGGGGTAAGGAGTGGCGCGTCGACCACGAGGTCATTTCGCGACGGCGTCGGAAGATGGCAACCCTCGGGATCGAAGCTCGCCCTCAACGGAATCTAGCCACCAGCGCACATGAGGGGGTTGAGCCCGAAGCCAGGAAACCCCGAATCAAACCAAAGGCCATTTAGAGAACCCTGCGCTCGATCGTTTCCTGGATTCCTGGCTTCCGGCTCATGTCGCTCCGGTCGGACGAGGACATGAAACCTCCGTGGCTGCGAGCGGGAGCGAGTGGCACCAACACGTCCGATCCCAATTTCGGAATCGAAAATTCCGGTGGCCGGACACCACCAACCCCTCGGTGGACACCATGGAAAATTTAAATCGTTCCAAAAAAACGGCTGCGGATTGAGCCGGGAAGTTGGGTTGCCTCGACGAATCCGTTCGAGCAATCACCACGTCGCGCGTGAACTTGATTCTCTTCGAACCTCAAGACTTGGGCCAGCCGCTGCCGCGCACCGACCGCCGGGCGATCCATCTTCTCGACGTCCTGCGGCGCCAGGCCGGGGATAACTTCGACGCCGGACTCGTCAACGGCCCGCACGGCAAGGGCACGCTGGTCGCGGTCGGACCCGACGCGCTGACGCTGTCGTTCAACTGGGGCGAACCCGCATCCGCTCCGCTGCCGCTCACGCTCATCGTCGGACTTCCTCGCCCGCAGACCGCCCGCGATCTCCTGCGCGAAATGACGGCCCTCGGCGTGACGTCATTGCAGTTCGTCGCCACGGAAAAAACCGAACCCGGCTATGCCACTAGCACGCTTTGGTCTTCGGGCGAGTGGCGGCGCCAGGTGATCGCTGGCGCGGAACAGGCCTTTGATCCCCGCCTGCCGGAAATCCGGTGGGGTCACCCGCTCGCCGAGGCGCTCGCTGACGTGCCCGCCGACGCGGCCCGGGTCGCCCTCGACAACTACGAAGCCACCGCGCCGCTGGAGCCCGGCTTCGCCGGGCCGGAACAGGGCGTCGCCCTCGCGATCGGACCGGAGCGCGGATGGACGAAGAAGGATCGCGAACAATTGCGGGCCGCCCGCTTCCCACTTCTTCATCTCGGCCCGCGCGTGCTCCGTGTCGAAACCGCGGCCATCGCCGCGATCGCCCTCATCCGGGCCCAGCGCCGCTGGCGTTAGCGACGATTGGCGGTCGTGGCACGGGTCTCCCGAC
>CAINHV010000350.1 GCA_903848965.1 uncultured Opitutia bacterium
CCGGCCTCTTCGCGCTATTCACAATGTACATGCCGCCGCTGTTCCCGACGCTCCTGCGCACGACGGGCGCCGGCTTCTGCTACAACATCGGCCGCGTCGCCGCGGCCGTCGCCTCGGTGGTCTTCGGCCTTCTCGCCCCAGTCGGCGATTTTCGCGGCGCCCTCCTGATCACCGGCACCATCGCACTCGCCGCCGCCGTCGCATCCCTCCAGTTGCCCGAACGGACCTACGAGAACGAAGTGACGTGATCGCGCTGCACGCTCACTGCGATCGTCGGCAGATTTGAGTGTGCATTCGAAAAAAGACTTGGGCTTTCTCACCCATGCCCACGGTGCTCCTGATCCTCGGGGAGGGATTCGAGGAAATTGAAGTCATTACGCCGGTCGATGTCCTGCGTCGCGCGGGAACGACGGCCATATTATCACTTCCCCGGGAGCCGGGACGGCACTCGATTTCGGCCTTCGTTTGGTGGAAACGCTGTTTTCCGCCGACAAGGCAGACGAAATTGGCCGATCCATCTGTAAGTGAGGAATTCGCGAAACGTATAACGCCCCGAATTTGGCTTCCATTAATAGGGTTTAAACCCTAGTCGCTATTCTGTTAGTCCTGCCCGTACGCACCTATCCGCTTCAGTCACCTTGCCCGGAAGTGACGGGGCGAAGCCGTGGGGGGTCAAAAGCACGATCGGCCATTGTTCCGGTAGGGGTGCGTACCAATCTAGACGGCAGAATTCCCTCCCATGTGTGGCATAGCCGGTCTGATTGATCCGAAACGGTCGCGAGACGAAGGCCTCGCGATTGTCGGACGCATGGGCGCGGCGATGGTGCACCGTGGGCCGGACGATGAGGGCGTCGCGGCGCTCACCGGGGCCACCATCGGAATGCGGCGGCTGGCCATTTTCGATCCCGCGAACGGCCAGCAGCCAATGCGGACGCCCGACGGTAGACTCACCCTCGTGTTCAACGGTGCGATCTACAACTACCGCGAGTTGCGCGCAGAACTCGCCGCGACCTGGTCGTTCCGCACGGAGTGCGACACCGAGGTCCTACTCGCCGCTTATGCGCGGTGGGGCGGCGAATGCGTCCGCCGGTTGCGCGGGATGTTTGCCTTCGCCGTTTGGAACGAATCCGAGCGCACACTCTTCCTCGCCCGCGATCCGCTGGGCATCAAGCCGCTCTATTACCGGCACGACGGTGCGACGCTGGCCTTCGCCTCCGAACTCAACGCTCTCTTGGCGGGGGGCACGTTCGCGCCGTCGATCGATCCTGGCTCCGTCAACGACTACCTCGGGTGGCTGGCGGTGCCGGCGCCGCGCACGATCTATTACGACGTGCTCAGTCTCGAGCCGGGCCAATGCGCCACGTTCGCGTCCGGCCAGCTAAACCTGCGCGCGACATGGAACTTCTCTGGGATTCCGAGCGACATTCCCGTCTGCCGCTCGGCGACGGAGTTCACGGCGGAGCTAAGGCGCCGCCTCGACGACACGATTCGCGCGCACGTTCTGGCTGACGTGCCCGTGGGCGCGTTCCTCTCCGGCGGGCTCGATTCGACCGCGGTGGTCGGCCTGATGACGCGGGCGACAGGCGCGCGGCTGCGGACGTTTTCCGTGGTCTTCGACGAAGCCGGCTACTCCGAAGCGAATGCGGCGGCGGCCACGGCACGGCACTTTGGCACCGACCACACGGCCGCGCTCGTCACGGGGGCGGACGTCGCGCGCGATCTCGACGGCATCGTGGCGGGCCTCGATCAGCCGAGCGGCGATGGCATCAACACCTACTACGCGAGCCGGGCCGCTCACGCCCGCGGCGTGAAGGTGGCTCTCTCCGGACTCGGCGGTGACGAACTGTTCGGCGGGTATCCGTCGTTTTCGCAGGTTCCCCGCCTCGCACGTTGGCTGCCGGCGTGGCGGGCGGTGCCAGCGGGACTACGAACGACGATCGTGACGCGACTCAATCGCGGCGACACCCGGCGGCGGAAACTGGGCGACATTCTCTCGCACGCGACCAGCCGCCAGGAAATTGCCGCGCTGCAACGACGCGTTTTCTCCGACGGCACGCGGGCCTCGCTGCTGACAGACGACGCGCGGACACAGATCCCGGACCAGTCGCCCTTTCACCCGCGGCTCCACGAACTCACCGCCGACCTCGCCTCGGCCGGTGACTTCGAACTGGCCAGCGGCTGGGAGCTGCGAACCTACATGACCGACGTGCTCCTGCGCGACAGCGACGCGATGAGCATGCGGCACTCGCTCGAACTGCGGGTGCCGTTCGTGGATCGCCCATTGATCGAATGGCTCTGGCGGCAGCCGGCGGAATTCAAGTCCACGCCCGCTCATCCCAAGTCCGCGCTCGCGGCCGCGGTGGGCGACCTGCTGCCACCCGGTCTCGCCGACCGTCCGAAGCGGGGCTTCACGATGCCCTTCGCGGTGTGGATGAAACGCGACTTGCGTCCTTTTCTCGACGATACGTTCACGGCCGCCAGCGTCGGCCGCAGTGGACTGTTCGAACCGGCGGTGGTGCAGCAATTGTGGCGCGGATTCCTGGCCCAGGACGACGTCCGTGAATGGTCGCGCGTTTGGAGTCTCGCCATGATGCTGGCGTTTGTGAACCGATCACGCGGATGACGACGCTGCTGCTCCTCCCGGCTCTCTTCGCCTCCGACGGAGGCATCGAGCGCATTCTTCGTCTCTATGTCCGGGCGGCGGGCGAACTCGCCGGCGAAGGCGGACGGGTTGACGTCGTGGCGTTGAACGATGCTTCAGTTCCCGCCGACAAGATCGCGCCGTATCGCACCCCCGCCCTCGGCGCGACCATCGGCTGCGGCCGTCGCAAGATCGCCTGCGCCTGGCACACCTTTCGGCTCGCCCGGCGGAGCCACCGGATTGTTTGCGGGCACGTGAATCTGCTGCGCCTCGCGCAACTCGCGCGTCGGTTCACCGCCACCGGGGAGATCTGGCTGATCGCCCACGGGGTCGAAGTCTGGCGATCCTTCACGCCCGCCGAGCAACGCGCGATGCGGGCCACGGATCGCATTCTCTGCGTGAGCGACTACACCCGCCGGCAGTTGCTCCAGCACTGTCCCGGACTAATTCCCTCCCGTCTCGTGGTGCAGCCGAACGCGCTCGATCCGCAGTTCGAGGCGGGTGTCACGCCGACGCCCGCGCTCGAGCCGGGGGTCATCCTCGCTGTGAGCCGGCTGGTCACCGCCGATTCTTACAAGGGCGTGGATCACTTGATCGCGGCCCTGCCGGCGATTCGCGCCGCCGTCTCAGGCGCGCGGCTCCGGGTCATCGGCGACGGCAACGACCGCCCCCGGCTCGAAGCCCTGGCCACCGAACAACCGCCCGGCGGGGTGGAATTCATGGGCCGGGTCAGTGACCGGGCATTGCGCGAGCATCTTGCATCCTGCCAGCTGTTCGCCCTGCCGAGTCGCAGCGAAGGATTCGGTCTGGTTTACCTCGAGGCGATGGCGAACGGGAAACCGTGCATCGCCGCGGACGCCGGCGGTGCGCCGGAGGTCGTGAATGCAAGCTGCGGGGGTCTGGTTCCCTACGGGGACGTCCCCGCGCTCGCGCAAGCCTGCATCGCGGCCCTGCAATTCTCCTGGGACCCGGCGAAATTGCGCGGGCGCGCCGCCGAGTTTAGTTACGAATCCTTCCGCCAGCGACTGGCCGCTGCCTGGTAATTTCCCACTCGTCCCGCTTCCTCATGTCATCCGCGTCCCGCGAAATCGTCATCGAAGCCACGCATCTTGGGCGAAGGCGGCTGGCTCGAGGAGGATGACGGATGCAGACGCTGCGACGGCGACGACGCGGATCAAGGCTGGCGACATAGGGCGCGCATGGTAGAGGGCAATC
>CAINHV010000351.1 GCA_903848965.1 uncultured Opitutia bacterium
ACCTCGTCGCGGCGCGGCTACCTCCAGGGCGCGATGCTCACGTCGGCGTGGGACTTGCAGCGCCAGACCGGCGGGTCCTCATCCGAGAGCACCAGCTTGGCCTCGCACTTCGGGCAGCTCGGCGTCTTGTAGTCGCCGACGGAAAATTCCTGGTTCAACTCCCCCCGCACCGGCGCCGGGAGGGCATTCAGCTTCTCGAGAAGCATGTCGCCGGAGAGCAGCGTGATGTGCTTCTCCTCCGCGAAGTCGCGGGCGGCGACATTGAACTTGCCGGTCGTCACGACGTAGCCACGCCGGATGTCCTCGGCCGCGAGCACGGCGAAAAGCTGCTGGATCTGATCGGCTCCAATCAGGCCCGACGGATGAGCGATGCACTGCACACAAGCGAACGGACGGGGCTCACCTTTCCACGAAATCTTGATATGTACCGGGCTCTCCGGGCCGGTCTTGGTGCGAACGGCGACCACACCCGTCTTGCTATAATAAGACTCCACCAATTCCTCGAAGCGCTTCCACTCCAGACTGGGGATTAGATCCGTGGGGAACATCGCCCCGCCACCGCTCGACGGCTCCACGCTGAACGGCGCACGGGAAACCGCTGAGGCCGCGAGCTCGAGCTGGCGCTGCTTGCTCTGCCAGATCAGGAATCCGATGCCTGCACCGATGATCACGGTCGCGATCACATAGGTTTGCAGCGTGAAGATGCTCTCCACCGGCTCGGGGAACTCCGGCTCCGTGCGCGGTTGCCGGCTCGTCTTGGATTTCTTGGCCTGGTCATCGTCCGCGGCGGAAACCGAAGCGCCAGCCGGCACCGGCGCCGCCGCCGTCGGAGCGTCAGTCGGGCCCGGGCCAGCCGCCGCCGGCTCGGTGGCGGAGGTAGTCTGAAGCTCAGAGGGCGGGGCCGATGCCACCGTGAGTGACGAAATGGGAGCTGACGGAGCTGCCTTCCCGGCCGGGCCGCGGATGCCCTCCGCTTTCGGCGCCACCGGAGGCGGAGGAGGCGTCACGGGAGCGGCCGGCGTCGGCGCCACGGCCACCAGCGCCACTTTCGGGGCCGGCTCCGGCCTGGGCGCGAGACGGCTGCCACCCGCGGACGGTGGACGAACCGACTTGATCGACAACTGCGGTTCGGGCGGAGGCGTCACGATCGGCTGGCTGGCCGGGTCGCCCCCGGCGGCGGGAGTCTGCCCGATCAATTCGTCAGGGGAATTGTTGGCCGCTGGTGCCGGGGTCGGCTGGTACGGAGCTTGCCCCGACGGCACGGCCGAGGATGGCGAAGCGGGTTCGGCCACGGGCGTCGGAGCTGGCGTCGGGGCCGCCGGGCGGCGCACCGCCGGATCGGCGGGCAACAAATCGACTTCCACCACTACGCCACTGCGCAACACCACGCGCTCGCGCGCAAAAAACATGACCTCGCGCCCGCCGGCGGCGATCTGGCTCTTCGGTTCGCCTTCGCGATCCAGCAACTGCTCCCGCGTCAACCCCAACAATGGCGATTTCTCCGCGGCTGAGAGCGTCGCGAGGAGCAGCAGCGCCGCCGACATGCAGCATGCTCTCACGCCCGCGGCTAACTTAGTTGCCCTCATGCCATAAAATATTTGCGGCAACGAAATCGGCACAGCAATGCCGAACTTAAAACCCTCACCCGACCCGCCCGTTCGGGTCTAGACCACCCCCTCCGAAGGCATCTGGCTAAACCACCCGCGCCCACAGCACCTTGAGGTACCGGCTTTCAAGGCAGTTGGAGAACACCGGATGGTCCGGGCCTGGACCCGTGCAATCGAAGAATTGCAGCCGGCGATCCTGCCGGTGCGCCGCCTTGATTACGTGCGCCTCGAAATCCTCCAGGCTGAGCAACCCCGAGCACGAACACGTCACGAAAATCCCGCCTGGTTTCACGAGCGAAATCGCGAGGAGGTTCAGATCTTCGTACTTCTGCCGGCCTTCCCAATTGCCGTGGGCATCGCGGGTGAAGATGAACTTCGGCGGATCGAGGATGACGACGTCCCACTTTTCCCCGTTGGTCTGCATCTGGCGCGCGTAGGCAAACGCGTCCGCATGCACGAACTTCAGCCGCGCCTGGTTCAGGTTCGCATTCCGCTTCGCCTGCGCGAGCGCGACTTCGTCCAAATCAATGCTCGTCACCTCCGCCGCGCCACCGGTCACCTTGGCGTTCAGGGAAAAGCCCCCGGTGTAAGAGCAGAGATCGAGCACTCGCGCTCCCGCCGTGAAGCGGGTGATGGCGCGACGGTTGTCGCGCTGATCGCAGAAAAACCCGGTCTTGTGCCCCTCGGCGAAGTCGACCTCGTAACGAATGCCATGCTCGGTGATTTTCACCAGGCGCGGCGCCGCGGCATTGGTCTCGTTGAAGGTCGAGGGCTTGATCCCCTCGAGGCTGCCGAGATCGTGATCGACGTGGACCCGGGCATGCTTCGTTCCCGCGAGTTCGTGCAACAGCGGCAGCCAGCCCGGCAGGCGTTGCGCGATGCCCAGACTGTAGATCTCGCACAGCAGCACGTCGCCATAGCGATCGATCGTCAGGCCACTCAAGCCGTCGCCATCCGAATTGATCAGCCGGTACGCGTCGGTGACGGCATCGAGCTTGAAGATCTCGCGGCGCAGGGCCACGGCGCGGCGGATCGCACCTTCGAAATAGGCCTCCGTCACCGGCTCGGTCGCATGGCAGACCACCCGCAGCGGGATCTTCGCGCGCGGGTTGAAGAGCCCGCCCCCGGCCAGATTCCCGTTCTTGTCGTAAACATTGACGAAGTCACCGGGCCGCGCATCCGGCGAGACCTGGCCGAGCAGCCGCGGAAAGATGGCCGGCTGGAAGGTGAAATACTTCAACTGCGCCCACGGGCGCGGCCACGCGCTTCGATCGATCGGCGGCACCGGAGCGGCGGGCCGGGACGGCGTCGCGAAAGGCGTGGATTCGGTCATGACAGCCACAAGGGACGAGCCCGGCGCGGCCGGCAATTTCTTTGAGATCGCCGAATGCCAACCTCCCGCCGCGCTGCTCGCCGCAGAGCCGGGCGACGCGCCGGCACAAAAAAAGGCCGGCCCAAAAGGCCGGCCCGAAAAGCTATCTCAAGGAATTCGCGGGGCTATTTCCTAGGCGACGCGCTCGACGATCAGAGGCGGCGGCGTGGGGCGCTTCGGCGCGAGCCGGTAGGCGTTCTTGAAATACTCCAGCGCCTGCTCGAGCTTCGCCTCGTCGTTGTAGTGAATCATCATCAGCGGCTCACCCTGCTTCACCTGGGTGCCGACCTTCTTGATCTCGGACACGCCGACCGAGTGATCGATCTTGTCGTGCGGATGCTCCTTGCCGGCGCCCAGCAGATGCACGCCGCGGGCGATCATCGCTGCGTTGATCGTGTGGACATAACCGCGCTTCGGAGCGGGCAGCTTCCGGATGTGCCGGGCCGCGGGGAATTTCTCCGGGTGGTCGATGTACGAGACATCGCCGCCCTGGGCCTTCACGAGATCCTTGAATTTCTCCAGGGCGGAACCATCGGAGAGGTGACGCTGGACGGTCTGCTTGGCAGACAGCGTGGAACCGGCCACTCCGGCCAGCCGGACGATTTCCATGCCAAGCTTGAGGACCAATTCCTTCATGTCCTCGGGGCCCTGGCCCTTGAGCAACTGGATGACTTCCTTGACCTCGAGGGACGTGCCGACCGTGTCGCCGAGGGGCTGGTTCATGTCGGTGACGAGTGCGACGCAGCGCCGCTTCATCGAGCGACCGACCCGCGTCATGGAACGCGCGAGCTGCTTGGCCTGCTCGAGATCTTTGATGAAGGAGCCGTTGCCCCACTTCACATCGATCACGAGGCCTTCGGAGCCCTCGGCGAGCTTCCGCGAGAGCACACTGCCGGTGATCAGCGGAAGGCTCGGGATTGTGCCCGTGTCCTTGCGCAGCTCATAGAACTTGGCGTCCGCCGGCGCGAGATCCTCGGTCTGCGCCACGATGGCGCCGCCGATGCGGGCCAACTGGGAGGCAAACTGCTCGTTCGTGTGGTGGCTCTTGAAGCCGGGAATCGCCGCAAGTTTCTCGAGGGTATTGATGATGTAGTCGTGCTCGACGCCACACATCATCGGAACCACCACGCCGGAAGCCATCGCGAGCGGGACGAGCACCAGCGAGGTCTTGTCGCCCACGCCGCCGGTCGAGTATTTGTCGATTTTGGGCTTCGCGATGTGCGAAAGGTCGATGACCTCGCCCGACAGCATCATTTCCTCGGTCAAGTCCGCCGTCTCCTGGGCGGACATTCCCGAAAAGTAGATCGCCATGGCAAGCGCCGCGAGTTGATGCCGGGGCATTTCACCGTCGAGCGTGCTGTCGATGATATAGCGAATCTCCTCCTGGCTGAATTCACCGCCATCGCGCTTCTTCTCGATCAGGAAGTTGAACGATGGCTTGATGAAACGTCGCGTGGGGATATTCCGTTTGCTGGTCATAGGTGGATGTAGGTGCGCTTGCCCGGGGACGCCCCGGCCGCGGAAAAGTTTGCCAGCCAATGCGCTTCAGCGGAAAAGTCGAGCTCAAAGACCCTCGTCCGCCGGGCCTAAATGAAGCCAGCCCATCAGAATACAGCGTGTTTCGGCGGCTTCCGCCAGTGGGTGTCCGCCCTCCCATGTCCGGGTTCTATCGGGCCTTCAGATCCATTACTATTAGACAGTTGCGCGTCGGCGACGATGGCTTGATATCCGATTCATCGTCCGGAGAGAAGTTTTTGGAGGAGAGGAGCAGTAAGTCCGGGACGGTCGGGAAGGACTAGCTCGCCCAACGTCCCGAATCCCCCGGCCGTGCTTTTGAAGTCCTCCGCCCTTTTGATGGCGGCTCCGCCGCGCTCTGACGGTTCGCACCCTTCGCGGTGTCCACCGGCAGAGTTCCGGCCGGGTGGCCGTCCGCGAACGGCAAAAGCTTGCACGCGGCGCGCGCGTTCCCGTTTCCTCGCCGCGATGCACGTTTCGTTCGATATCGCCGCCGATCTGGATGCGACCCTTCGGTCCGCCGCCGTCCAAGCCGGGCTTGAACCCGGGTTCGAGCCGGACGTCCGGACGGCCGATCCCCGTCATGGCGACTTCCAGGCCAACGGGGTCCTTGGCTACGCCAAGGCGCGCAAGCTGAATCCCCGCACTGTCGCCACCCAGCTCATTGCCGCGCTGCCCCCGGAAAACGCCGGTACCTTCGAGGCCACGATCGCCGGCCCGGGCTTCATCAACTTCAAGCTCACTCCGCCCGCGCTCCTCGCCTGGCTCAACGCCTACGATTCGCCGGATCATCTCAAGTCGGGCGCGTCCGCCTTTTACCGCGGGCTGCGTCACGTCGTCGACTTCAGTTCGCCGAACACGGCCAAGCAGCTCCATGTCGGGCACCTTCGCGGGATGGTGATCGGCGAGGCGATCTGCCGGCTGCTCGCGTTCTGCGGCGCCGAGGTCGTGCGCGACAACCACATCGGCGACTGGGGCACGCAGTTCGGCAAGTTGATCTGGGGCTTCAAGCACCTGCGCAACGACGCCGCGCTTGAGACCGACCCGCTCGAGGAACTCGAACGCCTCTACAAGGCGGCCGACGCCGCGGCAAAGGAGGATCCCGCGAAACTCGAGGCCGCCCGCGCCGAACTTGTAAAGCTCCAGGCCGGCGATGCCGAGAACCTCGCCCTCTGGCATCGGATCAACGCGATCAGCGCCGGCGCGTTCGCCGAGATCTATCGCCAGCTCGACATCGCTTTCGATGTCCAGCTCGGCGAAAGCTTCTACAACGACAAGCTCCAGCCTGTTTACCAGGAGCTCACCCAGGCCGGGCTCGCCGAGGAATCGCAGGGCGCGCTCGTGGTGTTTCATCCCGAGCACCCGCGGTTCAAGACCCAACCGTTCATCATCCGGAAATCCGACGGCGCGTCGAACTACGCGTCGACCGACCTCGCAACGATGCTCTACCGGGCGGAGCACTTTAAAGCCGACGTCATCGCGATCCTGACCGACACGCGCCAAAGCGATCACTTCGAGCAACTCTGGCTCACGACCCAGAAATGGTTCGATCGCACGGAGCGCAAGCTGCCCCGCTTCGAGCACGTTACCTTCGGCTCGATCCTCGGCGAGGACGGC